>JBILVH010000226.1:0-3396 GCA_044370555.1 Candidatus Nanopelagicales bacterium | reverse complement strand
CATGGCCCTGGTGTGGGGCCTTCGTACGTTCCACGACGCGGTCGCGGTGAACAGCCTGGTGATCATCGCGCCGGTCCCGGTCTACTTCGCGGCTGAGCAGCTGCAAGGGTCCGGCATCCTCGCCGTCGTGATTACTGCACTCATCGTCGCGGCTGGGATGCAGCGCACGATCGGTTTCGGGGGTCGTAGTGCGGCCGTCGACGTCTGGCGGCACATCACCTTCATCCTGCAAGCGTTCGCGTTCTTCCTGATCGGCATGGAATTCCCACGGGTCCTGCGCGCCCTACGAGCAGAGGACTTAGTCCTCCTGCCGCCCGTCGTCGGTGTTGCCTTCGTGATTCTGGTGGCCACGCGCGCCCTGTTCACGGTCGGTGTGACCATGGGCTCACCTCGACTCTGGGGAGGACCCTCTGCAGCCTGGCGCAGCGCCGTGGTGCTCACATGGGCGGGTGCCCGCGGGCCTGTTTCGGGGTTGGCGGTCTTCACCATCCCCGTCGCCGCCGCCGGCGGCGAGGCCTTCCCGGCTCGAGACCTCCTGGTGGCGACGACCTTCTGCATCATCGTGATCACCCTTCTGCTCGCACCGACGGTCGGGCCCCTCGCACGCCGACTCCGGCTCACGTCGGCCGCGGACCCATCGGGGGAGGCCACCGCCCGTGCGGTCCTGCTGCGCGCCGCTTTGGACAGACTGGATGCGGCTGTGACGGAGGCCGACCTGCGTGGGGATCCCATCCCGGGGGCCGCCATAGCGGCGGTACGTCTGCCGCTCGAGCACGACTTGGAAGCGTTCGAGGGATCCGCGGAGGGCCAATCCTCGAATGACGCGTCGCGAATACGCGGGCTTCGTGAAGCCGTCCTGCACGCCCAGCAGGAGGAACTCACGCGCCTGCGCGATGCCGGGGACGTGCCCGATCAGCTGGCGCGCCGGCTTCAGGTCGAACTTGATGCCGCCGTCGACGCGGTGAGGAGAATGACCCCGTGAGCCTGCCCATCATCGTGCGAGGCGCGTGTCCCCATGACTGTCCCGACACGTGCGCGATCGAAACGACCGTCGTGGAGGGGCGGGCGACAGCGGTCCGGGGCGCGAAGGAGCACCCGATCACGCGGGGGTTCCTCTGCGCCAAGGTCAACCGCTACCTGGAGCGGGTGCACCATCCGGAGCGCCTCACCGTCCCCCTGCGCAGGAGCGGAGCCAAGGGTCCGGGCCGGGGTGAGTGGGTCGCTGCGAGTTGGGATGAAGCGATCGACGCCATCGGGGGGCGCCTCCAATCGATCATCGCGGACCACGGACCCGAGTCCATCCTGCCCTACTCCTACAGCGGCACCCTCGGACTCATCCAGGGCGGGGGAATGTCTGACCGCTTCTTCCACCGGATCGGGGCGGCCAACCTCGAGCGCACGATCTGCTCTGCAGCTGGCAAGGCGGGCTGGCAGTCGGTCTACGGGCCTCGGCTGGCCCCGGCGCTGGAGGATGTCGTCCACGCCCGATTGATCCTGCTGTGGGGGACCAACACGCTGACGTCGAACCCGCATCTGTGGCCGTTCATTGTGGAAGCTCGCGCTAAGGGTGCCCGGCTGATCACGATCGATCCCATCCGTACCCGCACGGCGCGGGCCAGCGATGAGCACCTGCCGATCTTTCCCGGTAGCGATGCGGCGCTTGCACTGTCGATGATGCACGTCCTGTTCCGCGATGGCCTCGTGGACGAGGAGTTCCTGGCTGATCGCACAGTCGGCGCCGAGGATCTCCGGCGCCGCGTCCTCACCGAGTGGGATCCGCAGCGGGCTGCCGCGATCACCGGTGTGCCGGCGAGTCGCATCGAGGCCTTGGCCCATGAGTATGCGCAGACTTCTCCGACCTTCATCCGTCTGAACTTCGGACTGCAACGACATGCCGGGGGAGCCAGTGCGGTCCGGGCCATCGGCATCCTCCCGTCCCTCACCGGGGCATGGCGACATCGAGGTGGGGGCGCGATGCTCGCGACCTCCGGCCACTTCGGCCTGGACACGGCAACATTGGACGGCGGCAAATGGTTCGATGCGGCGCGGCGGACAGTCTCCATGATCCAGATCGGACGTGCCCTGACCGAGGCTGATGACCCGCTACGCGCGCTCGTGGTCTACAACGCCAATCCGGCTGCGGTCGCACCGGACCTGGGCGCAGTGCGCTCGGGCCTGGCCCGGGAGGACCTGTTCACCGTGGTCATCGAACACTTCGAGACCGATACCGCGGACTACGCCGATTGGCTGCTCCCCGCAACCATGCAGTTGGAGCATTGGGACCTGCATACGGCGTACGGGCACTCATTCCTGACCTTGAACAAGCCCGCGGTGCCTGCCCAGGGGGAGTGCCTGCCGAACTCGGAGATCTTCCGGCGGTTGGCGGTGCGGCTCGGGCTGACGGAGGTTGAATTCACCGAATCTGACGAAGCCATGATCCGCTCTGTCCTGACCGACCAGCAATGGGCCGATCTCGACCGGGTCGGATGGATCCGTATGTCGACCCCGACGCCGTACGTGACGGGCCCGCTGCAGACACCCTCGGGACGCATCCAACTCGTAGCCCCCGAGCTGGCGGGGTCCGGCGTCGACCCGGTCCCTGATTATGTGCCGCCCGCGGAACGGCCGACGGCGAGCTCGCGGTATCGCCTGATGCTGCTCTCCCCGCCGGAGCACGGCTTCATGAACTCGACATTCGCGAATATCCCCGCACTTGCCCGCAAGGCTGGACCTACCCGCGTCTACATGCACCCGGACGACGCTCGCACACGTCAGTTGACCGATGGCCAACCGGTGACCGTGTACAACGACCGCGGGAGATTCGACGCGAGCCTCGTGGAGAGCACCGATGTGCTCCCCGGTGTCGCGGTGTCATACGGCGTGCGTTGGGCACGAACTGCAACCGATGGGCGAACCGTCAACGACACCACGGGGCAGACGTTGACCGATCTGGGTAGGGGAGCGACCTTCTATGACAACGCCGTGGAGATAGCTGCCCGCTAGTCGCGCTATCGCCCAGGCGAGTACCAAGTGCGAGCTGCTACGTGCGACCCTCGCGCTCCTGTGCGTCCCATAGTGCCTGTGCGTCTGGCCCCTCACTGCCGGCGTCATGCATCCATGTCGCGTGCCGGACCGGGAAGCCAGCGGCGGTGAGCGCGGCGACTACCTCGGGGTCGTCGTCGATCACCTCGACGATGTCGTGCTCTCGAGCGAGACGACGGAGGTGCTCAAGTTTCACAACGCGGGCGGGTCGATAATCACGATGAGGACGCAGGTAGACCTCGCCCGTCGCCAGACGGTGGCGCGATATCCATTCGGTGGTGTCCGCACGGCACCTTTCGGGGCGGCCGCTCAGGTAGGCGACCGTGAGACCTCCCTCAACCTGTTGCCGCTGGA
>JBILVH010000225.1:0-3416 GCA_044370555.1 Candidatus Nanopelagicales bacterium | reverse complement strand
CTTCCGCTCGGCACCGGCAACGACAATGCGCGCGCGCTCAATATCCCTCGTGGAAGCCCCGAGGCGGCCGTGGATGCGATGGCCACTGCGGTAGTGCGTCGGGTGGACGTCGGAGTCGCGCGCGATGCCTCCGGCGCGCAGCGATACTTCCTAGGTGTGCTCTCCGCCGGGTTCGACTCGGCAGTCAATGAGCGCGCGAATCGAATGCGTCGACCGCAGGGAACGGCCCGGTATCTCCTCGCCATCGTCGGTGAGCTCGGTGCGTTCACGGCCACGGATTACCAGCTGTGGGTGGATGGCCGCGAAGTCAGCGGTCCCGCCATGCTGGTCGCGGTCGGGAACGGCATGAGCTACGGAGGAGGCATGAAGGTGTGTCCCGACGCGCGGCTCGATGACGGCCTCCTCGACGTCACGTGGGTCCGTGAAGTCCCGCGGCGCACATTCCTGACGGTCTTCCCCCGAGTGTTCAAGGGCACTCACACCGGGCACCCGTCAGTTCGCACCGAGCGTGGCGCGCAGGTCCGGATCGTCGGCGAGGGCCCGATCGCGTACGCCGATGGCGAGCGCCTCGGCCCGCTGCCGCTCGACATCACAGTGTCGGCTGGAGCGCTCCGGGTCGTTGCACCGTAGCCTGAGACGGTGAGCTCTCCGGCTGAGCGCTATGCGGCTGCCCGGCAGCGCAGCCGCCGCAGCAGCGTCCTCCGGGACTTCGTCGAGACGTACCCCTTTGCCCTCGACCCCTTCCAGATCGCGGCCGCCGAGGCGATCGAGGCAGGCCGAGGGGTCCTCGTGGCGGCGCCGACGGGGGCGGGCAAGACCGTGGTCGGGGAATTCGCTGTGGCCATGGCGATCTCCCATGGCGGTAAGTGTTTCTACACGACCCCGATCAAGGCGCTGTCCAACCAGAAGTTCAACGATCTGGTGGGCGTATACGGAGCAGCCAGCGTAGGCCTGCTCACCGGGGACGTGTCCATCAACGGCGATGCACCGATCGTGGTCATGACCACCGAGGTGCTGCGCAACATGATCTACATCGGATCACCCGCCCTGTCGGGCCTGAGTCACGTCGTAATGGACGAGGTGCACTACCTCGCCGATCGCAGTCGGGGCGCAGTGTGGGAAGAGGTCATCCTGCACCTGCCGAGCCACATCACCGTGGTGGCGTTGAGTGCGACTGTGAGTAATGCCGAGGAGTTCGGTGAATGGCTCGCGACTGTTCGCGGCGCCACGGATGTCATCGTCGAAGAGGTGCGTCCGGTGCCGCTGTGGCAACACGTCATGGTGGGCGCCACGTTGTGGGACCTGTTCGTCGATGCCGATCTCCGTCAAGTGAATCCCGAGCTGATCCGGTTGTCACGCGACAAAGATCGCCGGCCCTCGCACCGTCACCGGGGTCGCGACGAGCGCACACCGCTGCGCAGCGAGGTCGTCGAAAGACTCGCGCGCACCGACCTGCTCCCCGCAATCACGTTCATCTTCTCGCGCGCCGGATGCGAAGCGGCCGTCCGCCAGTGTGTGATGAGTGGACTTCGTCTCACCTCGGTGGAGGAGCGTGACCGAATCAGGGAGTACGTCGCACGATCGACATCCGACCTGCCCGGTGAGGACTTGCAAGTCCTCGGCTTCGATGAGTGGACTGACGGCCTCGAGCGCGGGTTCGCGGCGCACCACGCCGGGCTGCTCCCGCGCTTCAAGGAGATCGTGGAGGGACTGTTCCAGGAGGGCTTGCTGAAGGCGGTGTTCGCGACGGAGACCCTGGCGCTCGGCATAAACATGCCCGCTCGTTGCGTCGTACTCGAGCGCTTGGTGAAGTGGAACGGCGAGGCGCACGCCGATCTCTCCGCTAGCGAGTACACGCAACTCACGGGTCGAGCCGGACGTCGGGGGATCGACGTCGAGGGACACGCGGTCGTCGTGTGGCATCCCGATCTCGACCCGCGAGCGCTCGCGGGCCTGGCATCTACCCGGACCTACCCGTTGCGGTCATCCTTCCGACCCAGCTACAACATGGCGGTCAACCTCGTTGCCCGCATGAGCGTCCAGCAGGCACGGGAGGTCCTTGAGACCTCGTTCGCGCAATTCCAGGCTGATCGTGCGGTTGTCGGGATAGCCAGTCAGATGCGCCGCGAAGAGGGAGTGCTGGCTGAGTACCGACGTTCGATGTCCTGTCACCTAGGTGACTTCACCGAGTACGCCGAACTGCGGCACCGGTTGAGCCGAGCCGAGCGCGAGGCGGTGCGAGAAGGCGCCGCTGCCCAACGTGCGGCGACCGCCGCCTCGCTCGCCAGACTCCAGACTGGTGACGTGATCGTGATCCCGACGGGACGTCGCTCGGGTCCGGCGGTTGTCCTTGACCCCGGGCTCCACGCCTTCGAGGAGCCCCGTCCCGTCGTGTTGACCCAGGACCGCCAGGTTCGCCGTCTGAGCATCGTCGATTTCACCGCACCTGTGGCGACACAGGGACGGGTGCGGATTCCGCGGGGATTTTCGGAGCGATCGGCCTCGGACCGGCGCGAGCTGGTCACGCGACTGCGCGCGGTCCCGGTCGACCTGCACCCGAGCAGACGCGGGAAGCGTGCGCGCAGCGAGGAGGCCGAGGAAACGATCGCGGGGCTCCGCGCAGAGCTGCGACGCCACCCCTGTCACGGCTGTGCCGACCGTGAGGAGCATGCGCGGTGGGCGGACCGGGCCCGACGGCTCGCCGACGAGATTCGGCAGGCGTCGGCGCGTATCGAGACCCGGACCAACACGATTGCTCGGCAGTTCGACCGGGTGTGCGAGGTGTTGGTAGAACTCGGCTATCTCGACACCGGCCGCCAAGTGACGGCAGCTGGGGAGGTCCTGCGCCGGTTGCACAGTGAGTCCGACCTGCTCATCGCTGAGTGCCTGCGCAACGGCACCTGGGATGCGCTCGACCCGGCCGGCCTCGCTGCAGTCGTCTCAACGGTGGTATTCGAATCGCGTGCCCGCGAGGAGGTGGCGGTCCGGCTACCCGGGGGTGCGGTACGCGTTGCGATCGAGCAGACCTTGACCTCGTGGGCGGTGCTCGAGGAGCGCGAGCGTGCGCACCGGCTCGACCTGCTCAGGGAGCCGGATCCGGGCTTCGCACTGGCCATCCACCGCTGGGTGCGGGGGAGCACCCTCGCGGCCGTTCTGGCCGATAGTGACCTGCTACCGGGCGATTTCGTGCGCTGGTCGAAGCAGGTGGTCGATGTGCTCGGCCAGATTGCCGGCGCAGCACCTGAGACGCCGATCGCGGATACCGCGCAACGTGCATCCGCGGCGATCGCGCGCGGAGTCGTCGCCTACGGTGCCGCCTAGCCCGCCCGCAGTGCGGTGAGCGCCCGACCAAGTGATGTCGCGAGGTTCCACCGCTGCCCGAGAGCCTCGATCGCCGCGCGGTCCGACGGGCGCTT
>JBILVH010000223.1:0-3423 GCA_044370555.1 Candidatus Nanopelagicales bacterium | reverse complement strand
CCAACGCTGCGTCAGGCTGCCGCTGCGCCCGCCGACGAGCCCGAGGCGGGTGCGGTCGGGGCCGCGGTGACGGTCCGGGGCAGCATTCCGCTGCGCAAGGTGCTACTCATCGATCCGGTCACGCTGACAATGCTGAAGCAGACCGATCGTGCGGGCATCACGTCCACTCAACCGGAGCGCGACGGACAGGTAACCCGGGTCAGGGATGCGGCAGACCTCGTGACCGCCGTCGAATCAAACGACCTCGGGTTTCCGGTGCGGCAGAGCGGACCGTTCCGTGCCGGTGGCACCGGTGCGGTGACGACTCAGGACTACGACACAGTGCTCTCGCGCGGAGTGGACACCCCGCTCATGGGCTTGCGCGCCATCGAGTACTCAGAGGAGCGTTATGGCGGCACCACACGCGAGGCCTTCTGGCCGGCAGATCCGGTGCGCGGCGCCTTCAGTCGCACGTGGTCGGGTGAGCGTGCCGCGTGGTCCGGTCAGGCGCAGGGAGTGTGGCTGCCCTCCGACGCAGCCGAGGCCTCCGCGGCCGGCGAATGGACCTTCGAGGTGCGTGCCAGCGGGGGAACCGGCGTCCGCCTCATCGTGGGCACCACACCATGCGTCCCGGACCAACGTGATCGCTGCACCATCCGCCGTCTGCCGAAGGGGCCGAAGAACCTGCTGCTGGAGATCTCATCGGCGGGTTCCAGCGGATGGTTCGAGGTGCAGGTGGCGCCTGGCTCAGGATCGCTGCAGCCGTTCGCCGCGGGTGAAGTGCAGCCGGGGTTCGGGCTGAACACCGTCTCCCGCACGAACGACGCATTCGGCAACGTGACCGGCGCCGTTACTCGCACCACCTTCGCCGACCCCGCATCGGGGCGGCCGAGTTCCATCACTACCGCCGGTGGGCAAACCACCACGCTGGAGTACGAGCCGCAGGGGTGGGGACGACTCGTCGCCCGGACCCTGCCGGGGGGCGGCGTCATCCGCTACACCTACTGGCCTGACGACGCGACCGTCGCACTGCCTGAACTGTGCGGCGAGGAGGCCGTACGCGTGAGCGGTCAGCGCCGCACCATCGTGCGCCAGGACGGAACCCGCGTGACGACATATCCGGGCATCGATGGGCAGTTGCGCGCGGAGACCGTCGCGGATGCGAGCGGCGATGTGGCGCAGACCCAGTGCCTTACCTATGCGCACAATGGGCAGGTGCGCTCTGCGCGCGTCTTCAACGCCGTCGGTGAACTCGTCGAGTCAATGGGGGTTGACCCTGCCGTTGACGGCGACCCAAGGGTGGTTAGGACGACAATTCGCAAGGGTCCGGGTGCCGCGGTCGGCGTCGGTGCTACCGATGTCAGCACCGTGACCGTGGATCTGCGCGGTCAGGCGGTGGATCAGGAGGACGGCTCGGGTGTGCGCACCCGGACCGACTACAACGTGCTGGGGCTTCCGACGTCGATCACAGTGACTCCACCCGTAGGTGCGCCACTGGTCTTCAGCCAGTCCTACCGCCCCGCTGACGCGCAGCTGTCGAGGGTCCGTGTCAATGGGATCGTGGCTGCGAGCGTTCAGTACGACGGCGCGGGTCGACCGCAGGTCTTCGAGTGGGCGAACGGTGCGGTGCGCGTTGCCCTATCGCGGGCGGGCAACGGACGGCCCTCGCGCATGGCGGTTACCGCCGGCTCCGACACCTACAGTTCCCAATTGGAGTTGTCGCCGTTCGGGCGCGTGCTCGGCACGCGCGCCAACGGGCCGGGCTTCTCCAGGTCGGCGGCCTACCGTTTCGATGCCTCGGGTCGACTCGCGCGTGCGAGCATCGAGGCCACACAGCCGGGTGTGCCCCAGGAGACGGTCTACAGCTACGGGTACGGGGCGACCGATGTCGCCTCGTGTCCGGGTGCGGACACGAGGTCGGGTGCGAGTTCACTGCGCACTTCGGGTGCGCGCAACGGCGTGGAGTACACCAGTTGCCACGTCAACGGGCGGATTGCGTCGACGAGTGATCCGATGCTGGCGGCCGAAGGCGAGCGTGCGCAGTTCGACCATGACCGCCTCGGCCGAGTCGTGCGAATCGCGGGGGTCGAGCGGCCGCTGCAACTGACGTGGGATACCGATGGTGTGCTAGCTCGTGTCGTCCAGGGTGGAGCGAGCCCGATGACGATGACCCAGGTGGCGTTCGCCGGGGTGGTGCGCGATCGCGTGCTCACCACGCAGTCGGGTACGTCCCGTTTGCGCGAGGGCGGCGACGGGCTGTTCCAGTTCGAGGTGACGGGGGGTGGGGCGGTCACCGCGCTGGCGGAGACGCGCTACGCCCTCCCGGGCGGGGCGCAGGTCAGCATCCCCGCCGGAGGCACTGCCACACTGCAGATCCCCGGCCTCGATGGGTCAACCCTCGCCACTGTCGCGGTGCCGACACTTGGTGCGGGTGCTCCTGCGACCGGGGTCGGGCCGGGGGCGGTGTATGGCCCGTACGGCGAACCCTTGGTGGCGCCAGACGTCCCTGATACGGCTGCGCCGATGTATGGGTGGCGCACCGCACCGGCGGCGCCCACGCTGCCGGGAGCGGATGCGATCACGCTGCTCGGAGCGCGTGCCTACCTGCCAGCCACCGGTCTGTTCCTCTCGCCCGACCCCATCGTCGATGCGGGCAACAACATGTACTCCTACACCAGCGGTGATCCGGTGAACTTCCACGATTCGCCCGGGGAGGAAGAAACCCCAGGCTATCTCTTGCCGCTCGGCTACTTCGCGGGCGCCGTAGGCGTGTTCCTGTCTGCCCTCTACGCGCGTGGAGTCTTCGGCGTGCTGTTCGGCGTCGCATCCTACGCGGCGTCAGTGGCGTCGTTCGTGCTGTGGACGTCGAGTTCCGATGACCCGGCGACGATCGCGATGATGGGTCTTGTCGGCGCTGTGCTGCCAGGCGTGGGCCTGACCCTCGGTCAGGGTGCGCGGTCGTTTGGGTACGGCGCCGGGCGTGCGAAGTTCTTCCGCGAATTGAGCCAGAATCGGTTCTACGTCAAGGCAAGGCGGTCCTCGTCGAACCCGCGGGCTGCGGCTCCCGAAGAGGCGGCCGGTAGTCTCGGGGCGCGATCCTCAGGCGTACCTTCGCAGTTCGGTCGGATGAGCAATCGCGCCTCGGTCGATACAGGTAGCGAGATAGCCGATCGCACCTCGCAACTCGTATCGAGGGCCTCCTTGCCAAGGCTCAGTCAAAGTCAGCGGAGCGCTGCCTCGCTGGAGAGGGCCTCGCAGGTGCGCTACGCCGAGGGCGGTAGGGCGGCCACGGCGTGGAATCCGAAAGCACCCGCCATGGAGTACGACTTCGCGACCGGACTCTTCTTGCCCATGTCCCGGTAGGCAGTACTCGCACACATGAGGTGGGGCGGGAGTCGTCAGTCGAGCACGGCGCGGCGTGGGCCGATGCCCCACGCGAGGTAG
>JBILVH010000224.1:0-3423 GCA_044370555.1 Candidatus Nanopelagicales bacterium | reverse complement strand
CTGCCTCACAACTCGCCGGTTCGATGACGCCGGACCACTCGACCGTGACCCGATGGGTCGAGCGCCTCGAGGTGGATCGCCTCGTCAGCAGGACGCGCGAGGGGCGCAACACCTGGCTGACGATCCAGCCCGCCGGGCTCGAGCTGATCCCTCGGATCCACGAGGCCTGGCACGACCTCTACCGACGCTACAGCGACGTCTTCGGCGAACAGCAGGCCGAGACCGTCAACCAGCAGATCGTGAAGACCATCCGCGGAGGAAAGCCGTGATCGGGTAACGCGAACTGGGCAAGAGCGGGCCGCTCGTCGGCGCGCTCGGATACGGGGCCATGGTGCTCGAGGGCGACTACGGCGCGAGCGACGACGACGAAGCGATCCGCACCATCCACCGCGCGCTGGACGCCGGCATGACGATGATCGACTCGGCCGATGCCTATGGACACGGGCACGGACCTGCCGGCGGGTTGGGGCTTCTCGCTCAAGATCAACGGCCGCCCCGACTCCGTGGACCGCGCGATCGATGCAAGCCTGAGCAATCCAGCAAGTCCGGAGACACCCGGCATGAAGATCATCGACGTCAAGCTAACCGCGTTCAACCGACCACGGCTCTCCGGCGCAGTCGCCGCTGGCGACGCGTAAGCTGGTGGAGGACAGTGTCAAGTACATTGTCGGCCCAATCGGCAGCTCTCAAACGCTGGCCTCGCTGGAGGTGTCGACACGGCCGCGTTTAGCCGCACATCGTGGCGGAGACGATCGAGGCAATGGGGCTGACGGCACACAAGACGGCCTGAGCGCGGCCCGGCCCCCCGCGGGGGCGACCGGGCCGGTGCGCGGCGGCACCGGCGCTCAGACGTCCTTGACGGCGTCGGTCGCGACCCAGCCGCCGTCGACGCCGCCCGGCAGCATCTGCCCGACGTCCTCACCGACCTCGGTCTCGATCAGGCGGTTGAGCTTCGCGTTCATCGCGAGCATCAGGTCGCCGCGCCTCGCCGGATCGCGGGCGAGGTTGTCCATCTCGTCCGGGTCGCGGGCCGAGTCGAACAGCTCGACGTCGTTGAGCTTCAGGAGCGCCTCCATTGAGCGGGGCATGTTGTGCTCCTTCGGGGAGAAGTAGCGGGTGAACGTGTAGCGCCCGTCGTAGACGCTGCGCAGAGCGCCGCGCTTGGCAAGGTCGGGCCGCAGGGTGCCGGCCTTCGCCGCCGCCTGCACCTTCTCGCGGCCGTCGGGCTCGCTCATCAGCCTGACCGCCCGGGCCATGAAGTCGCCGTCGATGTACGCGAACATGTTGTAGCAGAAGAGCATCCCGTCGCGGACCGCGTCCGGCCCGGCGCTCCCGGGCGCCGCGAGCAGGCGCGACAGGTCCTTGCCCGGCAGCGACTTCACGATCGCCGCCTTCTTCTCGGGCGCGGCGTTCGTCAGGGCGACCAGCGTCGGCGCGATGTCGAGGTGGGAGGTCACCGCCTTCGTGCGCTGCCCGCCCCGGTGCTTGGGATGCACGATGACGAGTGGCACGTTGTTCTGCTCGCGGTAGGCGGTGGCGCCCTTCGCGTGCAGGTTGTGCGCACCGTCGAGGTCGCCGTGGTCCGCCGTGTACACGACGATCGTGTTGTGAGCGAGCCCCGAGGCGTCCAGCTCGTCGAGGACCGTCTGCAGATTGCGGTCCGCGTCGCGCAGGCAGTTGAGGTAGTAGTTGTGGCGCATCCGCCAGCGACGCTCGTCGCCGGGAGGCAGGCGTCCGGTGAGCCCGTCGTGCGATTCCATGTAGTCCTTGTGCGCGGGCGGCCGTCCGGGCGCCGTCAGCGGCTCGCGATGGCTGCGCGGCAGCGGGAACTGCCACTGCTTCGCGTAGAGCGGCTCGTCGGTGGGGATCGGTGCGACCTCCGCGAGGATGTCCTTGCCCTGCACCTTCTCGCCGGGCCGGTCGGTGTCGAGGAACATGATGTCGTGCGGGTTCACCAGGTTCACGGCGAGGAACCACGGCTTGCCCTGCGCGGCGAGCGGACGGCCCTTCGACCTCAGCCAGCTCACGCCCATCGACGCGGTGATGCCGTCGTGCAGCCAGCCGCCGTGTGTGTGGGCGATGATGTCCCCGATGCCGAAGTAGTCGCTGAAGCCGTACGCCTCCATCTCCTGCGTGAAGATCCTGGTGGGCGTGCCAAGCGCGTTGACGGTCTCGAACTCCTTGGTGAGGTGCCACTTGCCCTTGTAGGCCGTGTAGTAGCCCGCCTCGCGCAGCATGTGCCCAACCGTCGGGACCTCGGTCGACATGCTCTGTATCCACGGGAAGTTCGTGTTGTCGAACATCTTCGTCTGCTGGATGTGGCGGCCGGTGTAGAGCACCGAGCGCGACGGCGTGCAGACGCAGGAGTTGATCCGGTGGTTCTCGAACGAGATGCCCCGCTTCAGCAGCCGCTCGTGCCCGGGCAGCGTCATCCCGACGGGCAGCTCGCCCGGCCGGAACAGGCGCTCCTGGTCGGTGAGCACGAACAGGATGTTGTAATGGGCCGGCTCGGAGCGCGGCGAGGCGCCCTTCGCGCGCCCGGAGGCGTCGGCGGGCGCGGCGCGCGCGAGCCCGAGCGTCGCGCCCGCGGTGCCGACTGCGGCGGTCTTCAGCAGGTTGCGGCGGTGGAGGTCCACGCCCGGAGGTGTCCTGTCGTCCATGGTGCGAGTCTCCGGAGGTCAGAAGGGAATCCGTGCGCCGAGCGAGAGGCCGCCGGCGTCGAGCGTGTCGATCAGCCTGCTCCCGCCGGCGCTGTAGCGCAGCCTGCGGTAGTCGGCGACGACCTCGCCCCACTTGAACGCGTAGCCGACGCCGCCCGCGAGCTGCCACGTCGTGGCCGACGAGCCGCCGCCGACGTCGCCGTAGTAGTGGACGAACCAGGGCGTACCGCCGAAGGCCGCGCGGCCCTTCACGCCGACGATCGCCGTCCACAGGTCGTTCGAGCGCTCGATGCTGCCGGAGGACGGGAAGGCGCCGCTGCCCGCGGGCCCGGTGACCGTCGCGCTCAGTTGCCAGTCGGAGGTCGCGTCGAGGCGGAGGTAGCGGAAGCCGGCGACGACGTCGAGCGTCGCCCGCGGGTCGGTGAGCGCCGCGTAGCCGCCGACCATCGTCCAGATCGTCCCGCGCAGGGTGGTGCTGCCCCCGGTGGCGAGCGTCGTGGTCGACACGTTCACCGGGCCGCCGCCCGGGTTGAAGTCCACGCTCCTGACCGAGCTGCTCTCGCGTCCGAGGTCGAGGTAGATGAGGTCCGTCGCGACCAGCCATCGGCCCCTGCGCGCCTCGCCGTTGACCATGAGCCCGAAGTCGAGGGCCCGCAGGAGCGCGTCCGCATCCACACCCACGTTCGGCGTCGGCGAACCGGCCGCGGGCGGGCCGTAGTTGAGCTTCGCGTCGATGCCCGGCAGCCAGAGGTAGGGCGTCACG
>JBILVH010000222.1:0-3430 GCA_044370555.1 Candidatus Nanopelagicales bacterium | reverse complement strand
GCCGCCGGTCGGGATGGTGTGTCAGGTGCGGTACCCGGGGGGCACGGTCACCGATATCGGCTACGTCGCCGGCGTCAACAACCAAACCCAAATCGCCCTCCTGCAGACCGGGAGCGACTCGCTGACCATCGGCTGGGATCGGGCCGGGCGCCTGGTGTCCTTGCGGGACGGCCTCGTGTCCCGATCGGCAGTCGTCGACCAGTCCCTGGCGGCGCTGAGCGCTCGCATCGAGTACGACCCGGGGACGGGTCGCGCCGCACGCCTCCTCCAGGCCCCCGCTGCCGTGGGTGCGCCGGCCGTGATCGACCGCATCGCGTACCCCGCGTGGAGCATGGATCAGGTGGTCGCCGGTGAGCAGGTGACTGCTCGGGTCTCCTCCAGCGTGGTGACCTCGACAGGTGCGCGGCAGGAGTGGTCTCGGTCGATGCAGATCGACACCCGCACCCAACAGGTCGTCTCAACGACAGATCGCACCGGTGCCACGGTCGTCGTGGAGCGCGACAAGACCGGTCAGGTGTCGGCGGTGACCGACCAGCTCAAGCGCAAGACCGTCTATTCCTACGACGCCGTTGGTCAGCAGACCGGTCATGCGGGCCCCTTCACCGGCGATGCCGAGCGGGGTACCCGTGTGGTCTCCGTCTACGACGGCGGCGAGGCCGCAGAAGACGGCGCGTCATCGGGTTGGCGTGGCATGCGGGTGCAGGTGTTCGGGCGGCCGAATTTCTCGGGGGATGCGCGGGGTGCGTGGTGGGGTGCGTCGGCGCAGGAGGGGTTGAGTTATCGGTGGTCGCAGCGGCCGGCGGGGGTGACGGATCGGTGGAGTGCGCGGGCGACGGGTCGGTGGTCGCCGGCTTCTGATGCGACGGATTGGCAGTTCAAGGTGGATGCCTCGGGGGCGACGGCGGCGTTCGTGGTGGCGGGGGAGGTGTGTGCGCCGGATGCGGGTGGTGTGTGTGTGATCAAGGGTTTGCCGGCGGGGCCGAAGCCGGTGGTGGTGCAGGTGGATGAGGCGCGGGCGTCGGGGTTCGTGCAGGTGTTGGCGGCGCCGGTGGGTGCTGATCTGGTGCCGGTGCCGGCTGCGCAGGTCGACCCTGTTTTCGGGGTGATCACCAAGCAGACCGTGAACGACACCTACCCGGGCTCGGATGCAGCTCCGAGGACCACGAGCGAGTACGACCAGCCGTGGACCGGTGAGCCGAGTTCCACCACGGGCCCGGGCGGACTGCGGGCCGAGTCGACCACGGAGCCGATGGCGCCGGAGCGCGGTCTATTCGGTCGCGCTCTGACGCGCACGAGTCCCGGGGGCAAGACACTGCGCCGCGAGTATTGGGGCATGGGCGAGGTGGCCACCCTGCCGGCGGTCTGCGGCGGCGGCGAGCTGACCCAGTGGGGCAACATGCGGTTGCTGACCCGGCAGGACGGATCGACCGAGGAGTTCTTCCAGCGCCCATCGGGTGATCCTGCAGCCATCGTCGTCCGAGGCGCAGCGGCTGGCGCTGAGACGACGTGTCTGACCTACGACGCGAACGGCGACCTCGTGCGTCGGAACATCTTTGCCGCTGACGGCAGGCTCATCGAGCGCACCGTCTTGAACACCGCCGTGGACGGCAAGCCCTGGATCACGTCGAGCACCGTCCTGCACGGCCCAGCCTCACCGACGTCGCCGGGCACGTCCATCACCACCGTGACCGAGGTGGACATGGCTGGCCGCGTCGTGCGCTTCGTCGATGGTTTCGGCACGGTGACGACCACGGCGTACACCGCCCAAGGGGTACCGCGGCAGGTGGTTGTCACACCTCCGCAGTCCTCCGGGGCCGCCGATCTCCGCGTTCAGTACACCTATACGGCATCGCAGAACTGGCTGAAGTCCGTGAGCATCAACGGTGTCGAGGCCGCGGATGTCACGTACGACGTGCGCAATGGACAGATCACCAAGGTCTCGTACGCCGACGACGTCGTGGCGGACTACCGCTACTTCGGCAACGGAGCCGCGAACAGGCTCGAGGTCACCACTCCCAGCGCTGGCACATTCACCCATGCCATGGACATGCGGGGCACGGGTCGCATCATGGGCGAGACACTCACGGTGACCGGGCCGGACGCCTTCACGGAGAGCCGCACCTACACCTATGACGCGGCGACGCGCCTCGCCCGTGCGCAGATCACCACGGACCGCTCCGGCTACCCCGCGAGCACCGACTACCGCTACACCTTCGGCCCCCAGGATGGCTCGTGCAGTGCGGGCTACGCCGACGCGGGTCTCGACGCCCTGCGCACCGGTGGCAGCCGCAACGGTCAGGCGTACGTCACCTGCTACAACCGCGCTGGGCGTGCCGTGTCATCGACCGATCCGCTGCTCGGCCCGGGTCCCACGCAGATCCGGCACGACGAACTCGGCCGAGTGGTCGCACTCGGCGACACGACGCTCGCATGGGGAGCTGGCTCAACACTCGCGAGGCTGGTCGACTCTGACATCACGACCGAGTTGACCACCTACGCGGGGATGACCCACATCAAGTCGGTCACCGCGAACGGCAGCGCGACGGACACCATCGGGTACGGCTACGCGGCGAGCCCCGCGATCGTGGCCCCCGTGGACTCCATGACCGGTCAGAGTGAGGAGAGGTCGTCGCCGCAACCGGTGATGCTCTACGACGTTGATCAGGCTGGCGAGGCGGTCGGCCTGCGAGCCGCCTCGCTCCCGCTGCCCGGCGGGGTCACGGTGACTCTGCCAGCGGGCGGTCTCGCGGTCGCGACCGTCCCCGACCTTGCGGGTGCGGCGCTGGTGCACGCGCCGATGCCGTCACTCGGCAGCGGCTCAGCGAGCAGCGACGCGCCGGCACTTGGCCCGGCCGATCGCTACGGTCCCTTCGGGGAGCCGCTCGTCGCCCCGACGACAGACTCGGCGATGCCGCAGTACGCCTGGCAGGCGCAGCCCGGATTGCATTCGCTTCCGGGCGAGTCGGCCATCGTCATGATGGGGTCGCGGCCGTACCACCCGGCGTTGGGGCAGTTCCTCGCCATCGACTCCGACCCGGGCAACGGCAACAACCTCTACTCCTACACCAGCGGTGATCCCATCAACCGCAATGATCTGTCGGGTAATGCGGAGGGCTTGGGCACCTTGGGCCAGTGGGTTGGAGTTGCCGGAATCGTCGCTGCCGCCTTCGGCCCGGTCGGTCTGCTGATCGGGGCGGTCGCCGGTGTTGCCTCCGTGGGCCTGCAGGTCGCGGGAGCGGTGTCGTCGGGGCAGGCCACGACGGGGGATTGGGTGAGCATCGGTCTCTCGGCCCTTGTCACGGTCATGGGCGCCGTCACCTCGATCCGCGCGATCCGAAACATCAATTTCATAGCCAAGTACAAGCGCGCTGCGGTTGAGCAAGCAGGCTCGAAACTGACCTGGAAGACGAAGGCGGTTCGGGCCGGGTGC
>JBILVH010000221.1:0-3436 GCA_044370555.1 Candidatus Nanopelagicales bacterium | reverse complement strand
CGTCTTCCGCGCGTCATCGCGGCTCTTGATCTTGACCGCGCCACTGAACTCCAATTTGACCGGCCCGGCCGAGATCGTGACATCACCTTCGTATTCGTTCTCCCCCACTTCGTTAGTGAGGTCCGCACCTGGGATGCAGGCTGCCACAAGCGGGATGTTGTCGAAGAACTCCCAGACCTTGTCAACGGGCTGGTCGATGTCGAAGGAGTTGGTGATGATCATCGCGTCACTCTCCCTTCACCGGCGGCGCACCGGAGACGTCCTTGCCCGTCTGCAAGGCCTCGTACACCCGGTTAGGCATGAGTGGCATATCGACATTGCGGACCCCGGTGTGCTCAATGGCGTTCATGACCGCATTCACGAACGCAGCCGGCCCGCCGACGGTTGCGCACTCTCCCACACCCTTGGCACCGATGGGGTGGTGCGGACATGGGGTAACCACCTCGTGCAACTCGAAGCCAGGCGTCTCCCATGCCGTCGGAAGCAGGTAGTCCATGAAGTTGGATCCGACGCAGTTCCCTTCTTCGTCGAAGGTGATGTACTGCATGCTCGCCATCGCGTACGCCTCGGTGAGGCCCCCCATGATCTGGCCTTCAACGATCATCGGGTTGATCCGCACACCGCAGTCGTCGACCGCGACGAAATTCAGGACGTCCCAGACGCCCGTCTGGGGATCGACCTCCACCTTGCACAGATACGCCGCGAACGGCCACGTCAGGTTCGGCGGGTCGTAGTACGCGTTGTTCTCCAGTCCGGGCTCCATGCCGTCCGGCACGTTGCTGTAGGCAGCGAGTGCGCAATCTTGGATGGTGACGCCGCGCTCATGGTTGCCGCGGACGTAGAACCTCCCGAGTTCCCACTCGATGTCCTCCTCGGATACCTCTAGGAGGTGCGCGGCGATCTTGCGCGCCTTCGCTCGGATCTTCCGCGAGACCATGGCGACAGCGGCACCGGCGACCGGCGTGGAGCGCGACGCGTACGTGCCCATGCCGAAGGGCGCGGTGTCGGTGTCCCCCTCCTCGACGACAATGTCGTCCGCCGGGATCCCGAGTTCGTGGGCGACGATCTGGGCCCACGTCGTCTCGTGCCCCTGGCCCTGGGTCTTCGCCCCGGTGCGCAGGATCGCCTTGCCCGTCATGTGCACGCGCAGTTCGGCCGAGTCGAACATCTTGATACCGATGATGTCGTACTCGCGGCTGTTGCCCGCTCCGAGCGGCTCGGTCATCGTCGAGATGCCGAGACCGAGAAGCTTGCCGCGCTTACGCGCCTCCTCCTGCTCCTGCTTGAACGTGCTGTAGCCGATCGCCTCGAGCGCGACGTCGAGGCACTTGCCGTACTGCCCGGAATCGGTGAGGAACCCGAACGCCGTGCGGTAAGGGAACATGTCGTCCTTGACCAGATTGACCTTGCGGAACTCCGCCTGGTCCATCCCGAGGTCGTTTGCCGCCGCGTGCACCATACGTTCTTGGAAGACGTCGTGTGCATCCGCATCCCGAGGATCTTGCCGTCCTTGCGCAGGGCCATCTCACCCTTGAGGTAGACGTCGCGGCCGAAGCCGGTCGAGATGAGATTGCCCGAGCGGTCCTCGATCCACTTCACCGGACGCTCGGTGAGGATCGACGCGAGGATCGAGATCACATACCCCGGGTAGACCGGCACCTTGTTGCCGAAGCCTCCGCCGAGGTCGGGCGAGACGATTCGGATCATCTGCTCGGGGAGTTCGGCCACCATCGCGACGGCGGCACGGATGATGTGCGGCGCCTGGGTCGTCATGTAAACCGTGAGTTTGCCCGTGGACCTGTCGTAATCGGCTATGGACCCGCACGTCTCCAACGGTGATGGGTGCGAACGCGGGTAGTGCAGCTCCAACTTCGAGATGACGTCGGCCTCCGCGAAGGCTCGGTCAGTCGCGGATCGATCGCCGATCTCCCAGTCGAAGACCTTGTTCGACGACTGGTTCTCCTTGTCGTCGCGGATCAACGGCGCATCCGGGGCCTGCGCCTGGAACGGATTGACGATGGGTGGCAGCTGCTCGTACTCGACGACGATCTTGCTGCACGCGTCCTTGGCGATGTACGGGTCGTCCGCGATGACCGCGGCCACTTCTTGGCCCTGGAACCGCACCTTGTCGGTGGCGATCACGGCCTGGGTGTCGTAAGACAGGGTCGGCATCCACGCGAGGTTGCGCGACGCCATGGTCTCGCCGGTCAGGACCAGGCGAACACCGGGTACCTCCCACGCCGCGCTCGTGTCGATCGACTTGATGCGCGCGTGCGCGACCGGACTCCGCAGGATCTCCATGTGCAGCATGCCCGGCAGCACGATGTCGTCGACGTAGCGACCCTTACCCCGGATGAAGCGGTTGTCCTCGACCCGGCGGCGACTTGCACCCATCCCGCCGATCTTGAGTTCGTCCAGTGCCATTACGTCTCCTCGCTCTACTGCTGACGCATCTTCTCGGCCGCCCACAGCACGGCCTTCACGATGTTCTGGTAGCCGGTGCACCGGCAGATATTGCCTGACAGGGCCCAGCGGACCTCGTCCTCGGTGGGGTCCGGGTTGCGCTCAAGGAGTGCCTTGGCCGCCATCATCATCCCCGGGGTGCAGTAGCCGCACTGGAGCCCGTGCTCCTGCTTGAAGCCCTCTTGGATGGGGTGCAGCTGCTGCGCCGAGGAGAGCCCCTCGACGGTCTCCACGTCGCGGCCGTCGGCTTGCACGGCGAGTACCGTGCAACTCTTCACCGGTCGGCCGTTCATCAGCACTGTGCAGGCACCGCACCCGGTCGTGTCACAGCCCATGTGCGTCCCGGTGAGTTGAAGCCCCTGACGGATCAGGTGCGACAGCAGCAGCCGAGGTTCGATGTCGAGCGTGCGCTTCTCGCCGTTGACCATCACCGTGATGCGGCGCGTCGGCACGCCCTCTGGCGGCGCCGGCGGGATCTCTTCGTACAGACTTGTCATGTCAGGCCGCCTTCTGCTCGGACCGGGCGATATTCGTGAGGATGCGCGACACGAACGTCTTGACGATGTGCCGCTTGTAGTCCGCTGAGCCGCGATGGTCGGTGCGGGGGTCCGCCGCTGCCGCCACGGCCTCTGCTGCAGCAGCGATGCTCTCGTCGTTGAGGGTGTTGCCGTTCAGGACCGAGATCGCCGAGTTCGCGTCGATGGTCTTGCCGCCCACGCCCGCCAGCGCACAGCCCGCTCGCCGGACGAGATTGCCATCCATGTCGAGCGCCACCGCCACGGACGCGGTGGCAAAGTCGCCGACCCGTCGCTCCAACTTCAGGTAGCCACCGCGGGCGGTGCCCTTCGCCCCGGGGATCACTGCCTCGACCGCGATCTCGTTGAACGCGAGGGCGTTGGTGAAGGGGCCGAGCACGAAGTCGCGCATCGGGATTTCGCGCCTACCGTTCGGGCCGACCGCCGCGATACGCCCG
>JBILVH010000244.1:0-3111 GCA_044370555.1 Candidatus Nanopelagicales bacterium | reverse complement strand
ACCACCATCCTGGTGCTCTCCAGTGTGACGTGTCAGCTCGGTGTGTTCGCCGCCGAGCGCGGCGACGTGAAGGGGCTCCGCCGCTGGTTCATCGTGACCTTCCTCATGGGGGCGATCTTCGTCGCCGGTCAGATCGTCGAGTACGTCGAACTCGTGCACAAGGGCATCACGCTGTCCAGCAGCGCATACGGATCTGCGTTCTACCTGACGACCGGGTTTCACGGCCTCCACGTCACCGGCGGCCTCATCGCCTTCCTCCTGGTGCTCGCCACGACCTACGTCTCCAAACGCTTCACGCATGACCAGGCCACCCGCGCCATCGTCGTGTCGTACTACTGGCACTTCGTGGACGTGGTCTGGATCGCCCTGTTCTTCATGATCTACATCCTGCGCTAACGGAAGGATCGACGGTGAGGTCGCTAGTCGCTAGAAGGCGTCATCCGCTCGTGCTGGCGTTGCTGCTGCTCGTGGCGCTCGCCGCCACGGGGGCCATCTATGCGGCCACCTCCGCCTCGACACCGGCCCGCGCCACCGACGACGTCGCCGCACAGCGGCTCGTGGAAGAGGGCAAGAAGCTCTACCTCGAGGGGTGCGCCTCCTGCCACGGACTCCAGGCGCAGGGCGCCAGCGGCGGGCCGACCCTGATCGGAGTCGGCGGGGCAGCGGTGCACTTCCAGGTCGCCACCGGCCGGATGCCGCTCGCTGCGCCGGGTGCGCAGGCAGTGGCCAAGGAGCCGATCTACGACGCGGAGCAGATCGCGGCCATGGCGGCGTACATCGCGTCGCTGGCACCCGGACCCGCGAGCCCCACGGCGGAGGAACTCGACACCACCGGGGCGGACGTCGCTCTCGGCGGGATCCTCTACCGCACCAACTGCGCCCAGTGCCACCAGGCGGCCGGTGCGGGTGGCGCACTCACGCAGGGCAAGTACGCGCCCACCCTCATGGGCGTCGACGCGCGCATCATCTACGAGGCCATGCTCACCGGCCCCCAGAGCATGCCCGTGTTCGCTGACTCGAGCCTCACGCCCGACGATAAGCGCGCGATCATCGCGTACATCCAGGAGCTGCAGGCAGCCGCCAGCCCCGGTGGCATGAGCCTCGGCCGGATCGGACCGGTAGCCGAGGGCCTGTTCCTGTTCACCGCACTCCTCGGCGCGCTCATCGCCGCCGCCGTCTGGATTGGAATCCGCGCCCGATGAGCGACGTCGTCAAGGCCGAGCACCACGAGGAAGACCCGCTCCATCTCCCGGTAGCCGACGTGCCGCACACCCCGCGGCGCAGTGACTTCGATCCCAAAGCCGCCCGTCGCGCCGAGCGTCAGGTCGCCGCGATGTTCACCCTGTCGATCCTCTTCGCCCTGCTGTTCGTGGTCGCCTACGTAATGATCCCGCGTGACCTGAATGTCTACATCCCCCTCCTCGGGTACGTCGGGTTCAGCAACGTCGCCCTCGGCACCTGCATGGGCATCGCAGTCTTCCTGATCGGCGCGGGCGCCATCCAGTGGGCCAAGAAGCTCATGCCCGACGTCGAGGTCGAGCAGCAGCGCCACGAGATCGAGTCCACCCCCGAGCAGACCGCCGTCGCTGCCGGCCAGTTCGAGCGCGGCAAGGAGGAGTCGGGCTTCGCCGGCTACCGCATCATGCGACGCACCCTGCTCGGGGCCCTGGCACTGTTCCCGATCCCCCTCGTCGTTCTGCTGCGCGACCTGTGGGTGCAGCCGGACGGCAACGTCTCCCCGGTCGAGGAGCTCAGCACGACCATCTGGCATGAGGGCAGCCGCATCGTGGTCGACGGCACCTACCGGCCGGTCAAGCCCGAGGACCTTGCGGTCGGCGGCCTCATCTCCGCGGTGCCCGAGGACCTGCCCGAGGTCGAGGAGGAGGAGCACAACCTCAACGCGCGCGGCAAAGCGGCGATCATCCTCGTGCGCATGGAGCCCGACGACATCCGGTCGCAGCAAGGTGAGGGCTGGGACTACCAAGGCATCCTGGCGTACTCCAAGATCTGCACACACGTGGGCTGCCCCATCGCCCTGTACGAGCAGCGGACCAAGCACCTCCTGTGTCCCTGCCACCAATCGACGTTCGATCTCGCTGACTCGGGCAACGTGATTTTCGGACCGGCAGCACGGCGCATGCCGCAGTTGCCGATCACCGTAGATGAGGAAGGCTATTTGGTAGCCAAGTCCGACTTCACCGAACCAGTCGGACCGAGTTTCTGGGAGCGCGGATGAGCACGGTGGAGAAGGCTGGCGGCCAGGTCGGCAAGTACATCGACCAGCGCACGGGCTCGAACCGCTGGCTCGGTCGCAGCCTGAGCAAGGTCTTCCCCGAGCACTGGTCGTTCATGCTGGGCGAGATCGCGCTCTACAGCTTCATCGTCATCCTCCTCACCGGCACGTACCTCACCCTGTTCTACAAGCCGTCCATGATCGAGGTCGTCTACGACGGGTCATACGTCCCCCTACGCGGTGTGAAGATGTCCGAGGCGTACGCCTCCTCCCTCGAGATCTCCTTCGACGTGCGCGGCGGTCTACTGATCCGCCAGATGCACCACTGGGCCGCCCTGATCTTCGTCGCGGCCGTGTCGGTCCACCTTCTCCGTGTGTTCTTCACCGGCGCATTCCGTAAGCCGCGCGAACTCAACTGGGTCATCGGCGTCACCCTACTCACGCTGGCGATCTTCGCCGGCTTCTCGGGCTACTCCCTCCCCGACGACCTGCTCTCAGGCACCGGTCTTCAGATCGCCCGCGGCATCGTCCAGGCGATCCCCATCGTGGGCACGTGGGCGGCGTTCCTTCTCTTCGGCGGCGAGTTCCCGGGAACCGACTTCATATCGCGGTTGTACGTCGTCCACATCCTCTTGATCCCGGGCCTCATCCTGGCCTTGGTCACGATTCACCTGATGCTCGTGTGGACGCAGAAGCACACCCAGTTCCCCGGGCCGGGCCGTACCAACAGCAACGTGGTCGGCTACCCCCTCATGCCGGTCTACATGGCCAAGGCGGGCGGCTTCTTCTTCGTCGTCTTCGGCATCATCGCGCTGGCCGGCGGGCTGGTGGCCATCAACCCGATCTGGATATTCGGGCCGTACATGCCCGACCAAGTG
>JBILVH010000024.1:0-12247 GCA_044370555.1 Candidatus Nanopelagicales bacterium | reverse complement strand
TGCAACCACATCGCGCGGGCTGACCTGCTGCCCCTTGACGAGGACTGGCTCCACCCGATCGAGCCCGAGTTTGTGCAGGGTCTTCAGCACGTCGATGAACTCATCGCCGAGGCCGTACTTGAAAGTAACGCGCTTACAGTCGATCCAGCGCGGAACGAGAAGGACTTCCTCGTGCTCGACATTGATGACCTCGACCTGGCCGATGCCTTCGGGGAAGTCGAAGACTTCCGGTTCGGAGAACGGCTCGGTCGTGAACCACCCGCGCCCCTTCTCCCAGATGACGGGTGGATTCAGACACTCCTCGATCGTCGTCCAGATCGAGAAGGTCGGCGCGAAGTCGTAGCCTTGAACGACAAGGTTGGCCCCGTCGCGGATACCGATCTCGTCGATCTCACTGAAGAGGTGATCGGCGGCGTAGCGCGCGAAGACGTCGGCGAGCCCCGGCTCAACACCGATCCCGCATAGGGCAAGACGACCGCCGTCGATCCACGCCTGCTCCCGCGCGAACTGCTCATCGCCCAGCTTGACGCCGACCTCCGAGTAGGGGTGCAGCGGATGCGGGCGCGACAGGCTCATGGCTGTATCCAGGTAGTCCGCGCCGGCGGCTAACGCCCCATTGAAGATGGGCATCACGAACCGCGGGTCGACGGCGTTCAGAACGTGAGTGATGCGGTGCTCGCGGCAGAGCCCCGCCACGGCATCCGCGTCCGAGCCATTGAGGGCCGCCGCCGTGAACCTGGCATCGTCAACACGGGCCACAACGGCTTGAGCCCTGGTCACGTCGTAGTCCGCGGCGACCCAGTGCTCGAAGAATCCACGCCGGGCAGCGATCAGGGCCGCTGAAGTGCCCACTCCACCCGCACCTACGGCGAGGACCCTCATCACTGCACTCCCTGTCGTAGCCCTTCACGCAGGCTACGACACCGCACCACCTGTGGATCCTCACAGTGTCAGAACGATTCATTTCCCAGTACGTTTTGACACCGTGAGGGGTGGGGTCCGAGAGGAGGGCCGCCCGCACCAGATGGCACTGACTTCATCGGCGGAGCCCGAATCGGTAACGGGGTGAAACTGGCCTCCCGGGACTTCGGACGTGTAGCAGGGCAGGAGCCGTCGGGTCGCCCGTCGGCGATCCTCCTCCCAGACCCTGACGCGCTCTCGGCACCACATGAATCCCGGCACCACATGAATCCCGGCACCAGATGAACCGGCCAAGGAGATGACCCCGGGAAATGAAATGGCCAAGGAGATGACCCCGAGAAATGAATTGACCCAGGGGTTCACCCTGGGTCAATTCATGTGGTAGCGGGGGCAGGATTTGAACCTGCGACCTCTGGGTTATGAGCCCAGCGAGCTACCGAGCTGCTCCACCCCGCGATGGCTGACGTGCGTGAGAACCATACCCCACGAACCGCACCGTCGAATCGTCGACCTACGTCTGGGTGCCCGGCTCCGGTGACTCGGCAGGCTCTGGCTGCGGACTCGCACCCCCTGAATCCGCGGTCGTTCCACCCTCGAGCCGTTGCTCGGCCTCTCGTGCACGCCGGAGCGCCTCTTCCAGACGCGCCTGCGCTTCGCCGTAGGCGGCGAAGTCGCCTTGCGCAAGAGCGGCCTGGCCATCGTCGTAGGCCTTCTGCGCGTCGGCGATCGCCTGCGCAAGGTCAGCCAGCGGGTCCGGACCCGGCGTCGGGGTAGGCGTTGGCGTGGGTGTCGGCCCCGGATCCGGCCCCGGATCGGGATCGGGGTCCGGGGTCGGATTCGGGTTGGTGGAGAACACAGCTGCAAGTGCCTCGGGCAGCGTGTCGCGCAGCGCCACGTTGCCGCCGTACCCCGCTAGGACCTTGCGCAGCAACGGGTAGCCGGCCTGCGCCGCTCGAATGTAGACCGGCTCGACATAGAGCAACCCGCCGTTGAACGGCAGCGAGAGGAGGTTGCCTAGGACGACCTCAGAGCCACCACGGCGCAAGAGCGACAGCTCGGAACTCACCGCGGGGTCGGACTCGAAGTTGTTCTGCACCTGCTCCGGGCCGGGGATCGTGGTGTTGCTCGGCAGTTGGAGCACCCGGATCGTCCCGTAGTCGGGGCCCGGAGCGGAGTTGACAGCCATGAATGCGGCCAACGTCTGTCTACGCTGCGGTGCGAAGGTCGTCGTCAGCGAGAACGCAGGCTCGGTCTGGCCGGGCATCTGCAGCGTGAGGTAGTACGGCGGCTGGAATTGCTGGATCGTCTGCGTCGGATCGAACGGCACGATCCAGAAGTCCGTGCCGTTGTAGAAGGTCGTCGCGTCGGTCACGTGGTAGCGGCTGAGGATCCCGCGCTGCACCTTGAACAGATCCTGCGGGTACCGCACGTGGTCAAGGACCTCCGCGGGGATATCGGCCTTCGGCAGGACGACACCTGGGAATGCCTTGCTCCACGTCTGCAGGATCGGATCCTGCTCATCCCAGGCGTAGATGCGGACGGTCCCGTCGTATGCATCGACCGTCGCCTTCACAGAGTTGCGTACGTAGTTGATCTGATCGCGCGGCTGCAACGAGGGTCCCGACGTGCGGACAGTGATCGAGTCGCTCGTCGCCTCCGTGAGACCGATCCTCGCGGAGTACGGGTATTGGTTCGTCGTCGTGTAGCCGTCGACGATCCACACGATGCGACCGTTCACCACCGTGGGATACGGGTCCTGATCAAGGGTGAGCCACGGCGCAACCTTCTGCACCATGACCAGCGGCTCGCGATCCCAGAGGATCCGCGACTCCTCGTTCACCAAGTCGGACAGCAAGATGTTGGTGTCTTGGAATTTCGTGGCGAATAGGAGCCGGTTGAACATCGATCCGACCGGGACACCGCCGGTGCCCTGGTAGGTGTTGAGACGCTGACCGCCGGGCGACTGATCGTCCGGGTAGTCGAGCTCGACGGGCGCGGAACCTTCCGGTGCACCGACGATGGAGAAGGCGGGCGACAGTTCGCCGAAGTAGATCCGCGGCTCGGCGATCTCCAGGGCCCCCTGCGAGGGGATGTCGCTTTCGAAGAAGTCGGGTTGGCCGTTGGACTCGGCCGTGTTGTCGTAGGCGCCGACGAAGCCGTAGCCGTGGGTGTAGACGGCGTGATCATTGGCCCAGTTCCGCTGGCTGTCGGGGATCCCGTTGATGTTGATCTCGCGGACGGCGACGACCGCGCCGCGCTGTTCGCCATTGATCTCGTACCGGTCGACGTCGAGCGTGCTCGTGAACGCGTAGTACGCGCGGATCTGCTGCAACTGGTTGTACGTCGGAGAGACGACAGCCGGATCGAGCAGGCGGATGTTGTTGAGGGTGCCGCGGTTGGCGTCGATGACGTCCTTGGTGGGCGGCTCGACGGTCCCGGCGTAGTCGGAGACCTGCGCGTTCGCGATTCCGTACGCGTCACGGGTCGCGTTGATGTTGCGCTCGATGTACGGCGCCTCACGGATCAACGCGCTCGGATTGACCTGGAACTGCTGGACGATGGCCGGGTAGATGGCTCCAACGAGGAGGGACGTAAGCAGAAGCAGGCCGAAGCCGATGCCGGCCACGACCCAGCGTCGGACGAAGATGTTGACGATGAACAGGACAGCGAGGACGAGGGCGACGAAGGTGAGAATCGTGAGCCCCGGCAGTGTTGCGTTCACGTCGGTGTACTTCAGGCCGGTGAAGCCCGGGACGAGTGACTCGCTCTTGATCGCCAGACCGTAACGATCCAGCCAGTACGCCGCCGCCTTCAGGAGCAGGAAGATGGCTATGAGGGTCGACAGCTGAACCTGCGCCGCGACCGAGGCGCGGCTTCCAGCGGGCTGGAGGCGGAAACCGCCGTAGAGGTAGTGCACCACCACCGAGAGGAGGATCGCGACGATGACCGTCGCGAACGCGAAGCCGAGGACGAAGCGCAGGAACGGGTAAGTGAACACGTAGAACGACAGGTCGAGGCCGAACTGCGGGTCGGTCACGCCGAATGGGGTGGCGTTGCGCCAGCGCAGGAAGGAGATCCACTCCGACGCCGCCGAGATACCGGCGAGGAGTCCGAGGAGGGCGGCGAGCACGATCGTGATCCCGCGGCGGTAGGGGTCGATGGCGATGCGGTAACGCTCGAGCCCCATCTGCTCGGCCGTCACTGGGGAGCCCTCGCTGGGTCGCATGCGGTAGGCGAGCCACATCACGGCCGCTGAAACCAACGCCATGACGCCGCCGAAGATGCCGAACAGTTGGAGCCTCGTCACCATCGTGGTCGTGTAGACCACGGTCTGGTCCACAGATCCGAACCAGAGCCAGTCGGTGTAGAACCCGGTGAAGAGCACGAACCCGATGACGATGAGTCCGAGGATGATGATCGTCGGAAGGAGAACCCGCCCCCGTCGGCGCGGCGCGGCTTGCTGCAACGTGCCCGTGCTCATTCCCCCAACCTACGTCACGTGGGACAGGTTGGCAGCGGGGCACCTTGCCGCCAGGTCGTGATCGCGTCAACGGCACCCAAGAGCGAATCGACAGGCACGACGGTGAGCCCGTCGGGTATGTGCCCGGTTGCCTCGTCGCAGTGGGCCCTGGGCATGAGGAACAGTTGGGCCCCGGCGTCGGCCGCACCCGCGATCTTCTGCCGGATCCCCCCGATGGGCCCGACGGCACCGTCCGGAGCGATTGTCCCGGTGCCCGCGATGTGCCGACCGGCGGCAAGATCCGCCGGGCTCAACTTGTCGACGATGGCGAGCGCGAAGAACAGCCCGGCACTCGGACCCCCGATGTCCTGCAGCGTGAAGGTGATGGGCATCGGACCGCGGTAGTAGTACCCCATGCTCAACCCGATGTACGGGGTCGTCGGCGAGTCGGGATTCGGAGCCGACGTCACCTGCACGGTCTCCGGTACGCGCTCGGCGCCTCGCTCGATCTCGAACGTGAAGGTCGTGCCGATCGGCGCGGTCCTTACCGCCTCCATGACCGCCGTGCCGCCCTCGGCGGGCCTGCCATCGATGGTGAGGATGTGGTCACCGGCCTGGATCTTGCCGGCCGACGGGCTGCCTTCGAAGACCGCGGTCGCGACGAGTTCCTCGGTGACCGGGATCTCGAGGTACCGCAGCGCCGCGGCGATCGCGAGGCTCTGCGACGTGGAGAACATCTCGGCGTTGCGCTGCCTCACCTCGTCGCCCGTGACGTCGTCGGGGTAGAGCAACTCCCGCGGCACCACCGCGTCCTCAGGGTCGAGCCAGGAAGCGACCGCCTGAAAGACCGTAAGGCCGCCACGCGGACCGCCCCACTCCATGATGGTCGTCATGTCGAGGTTGCCGGACACCGGGTACGTCGGGTACTCCGCGGACTCACCGATCTCGACGAGTGGCCGGCCGTCGTCGACACCGATCGTGTTGAACGTCGGACCGGGCCCGATCTTGACGTAGGGCACGGGTAGCAGGACGGCCACCGCAACAAGGACGAGCAGGCTCACCGCCGCCACGATGACAGCCCGCGAACGGGTCGACAGACGGCTGCGAGACCTTGGTTCAGGTGCCTCATCACCTGAGGTCACCACGAGGTCGGCCGGATCAGTCATGGACGGGCGCGTCCAGCACTCCCTGGCTCATCGGAAGGCTCAGGTCCGCGGCCGTCTAGCCGGGGCAGCGGGCGCTCCATCGCCTCGCGGAACCTCTCTTGGTCTGCCATCGCGGTATGCGGATCGGGCTGGCGCGTCGGTCGCGTACGCAGCGCAGCCCAGGCAAGCGCAAGTGCGGTGGCGCCGATGGGAATCAGCCACCAGGCCATCGGGTTCATTCCGACATCGTACGCCGACCGCGACCACGCTCACCCGCTGGAGTGCGGGCACCCCTTAGCCCGCAAATCAAGGATACCCTTGTAGGGAGCGGCTGAGCCCGCAATGACAGGAGCAGCGCGTGAGCCTTCCGTTCGGATTCTCCCCCGGTAGCGGCGACGATCCGCAGGGGTCAGGCGGGTTCGACCTCGCCGCGCTTGGGGCCATGCTGCAGCAAATGGGGCAGATGCTGTCGACCGGTGCCGCATCGGGAGGCACCGGCCCGGTCAACTGGGACATTGCGCGTGACACCGCTCGCAAGTCGGTGAGCGGTACGGGAGACCCGAGCGTGTCAGTGAGCGACGGGCGTGCGGTGCAGGACGCAGTGGACCTCGCGCAGCTCTGGATTGATGCGGCCACAGCGCTACCCGCTTCGGCGACGACCGCGCGGGCGTGGAGCCGGTCGGAGTGGATCGAAGGCACCTTCGCCGCATGGCAACGGATCATGACGCCACTCGGCGACAAGGCTTCGAAGGTCTTGTCGGAGGTCGGAGACAGTGATGCGCTCGGCCTGCCCGGGCTCCCCGACGATCTGCCCGCGGAGATGCGATCGATGCTGGCACCGGTCATGGGAATGGCGCGCCAACTCGGCGCGGTCATGCTCGGTGTCCAGTTCGGCAACTCCCTCGCTGCCCTCGCAGGGGATGTGTTGAGCGTCAGTGACATCGGCGTCCCGCTCACTCAAGAAGCCGTACCCACGCTCATTCCCCGCAACATCGAGGAATTCGCCGCAGGTCTTGAGGTGCCTCCGGACGACGTCCGCCTGTTCATCGCGCTCCGCGAGGTGGCACACCAACGATTGTTCTCCCACGTCCCCTGGCTCGGGCCGCGACTTCTCGGCGCAGTGGAGGAGTACGCCCAGGGGATCAACTTGGACACCGAGCGCGTGCGCGAGGCCATGCGCGGACTCGACCCGAGCAACCCGGCTGCCATCCAGGAGGCGATGGCCGGCGGACTATTCGAGCCGGAGGACACACCTGCGCAACGTGCTGCCCTGCAGCGGGTGGAGACACTGCTCGCGCTCATCGAAGGCTGGGTCGAGTCGGTCACCACCGCCGCCGCAGCCGACCGATTGCCTTCGGCAGTGCGACTCACCGAGGCGATGCGTAGGCGGCGCGGTGCGGGAGGGCCCGCGGAGCGCACACTGGCGACGATCCTCGGCCTCGAACTCCGGCCGCGGCGGATGCGTGAGGCGGCCGCTTTGTGGGAGGCGCTCGCGAAGGATCGGGGCACCGAGGGGCGCGACGCCCTTTGGGACCACCCCGACCTGCTGCCGGACGGCACCGACCTGGACGACCCCGAGGCGTTCATCGTCCGCAGTCGCCCCGAACCCGGGGAGTGACGTCGTGCCCGCCGTCCATGCGGACGCGGTGCAGGTCCTCGGGCGTTGGCAGCCGCCCACCGCGGAGCAGGGCGCACTGCGCGACGCGTACCTCGCCCACCTGCATGCCCACACAGACGCGACATCGCGCACGTGCACGGCCGGCCACCTCACCGCGAGCGCGCTTGTGTGGCAGGAGAGTGCCATCGGGCCGCGGGTGCTCCTGACCCTGCACGCACGGATCGGACGATGGCTGCAGATGGGCGGGCATATCGAGGGGGCCGATGCGAACCTGGCCGCGGCCGCGCTGCGCGAGGCCGTCGAGGAGTCCGGGATCGCCGACCTCACCCTGATACCCGAGCCGGCCACCTTGGACCGGCACCGGGTGAACTGCCGTTCGGGGGACGGGTATGTCGACCTCGACCACCTCGACGTGCAGTACGTCGCACTCGCGCCGCACTCGGCGACGGCCCGAGCGTCGGTTGAATCGACCGCGGTGACGTGGTTTCCCGTGGTCGCCGGACGGATCGAGGGATGCTCCGTGGACGAGTCGGTCGCGCGACTGGTGGCCGCGGCATGGGACCGTCTGGGGCGCTGACAGGCAAGTTTTGCTCCACAGGACCACGACGGAGAAATACCTGATCAGAATGGGTGCGCCGGCAGACTCCCCAGGAAATCCACAGGGATATTCACCGACGGTCCACAGGTCGGTACGGCGATTCCCACAGGCACCGCACACAGTTATCCACAGGGCGAAGATCGATTTCCGCGGATCCACTTTCGGCGTTATCGGCGCTGCCCTAACCTGCTCCGCGCTGAGGACCTCGCGGGAAAACGTCCGATGACTCATCGGACGCGGCTCGCGAGGTCCTCGTTCATGTCGGGTGCTCGACCGGGCGACCTGCGCGTGTCACGCCGCTGAAGGGCCCTTGGATGTGGGTACCGTGTGAGCGCACGCCGAACAACGGCGGCCTGGTCGTGGATGCATGACCGCCGGTCGCCGCGTAACGGCCACTACCAGCAGGAGGAAGCAATGGCGGAGTCGTACAGCGGCGAGGCGTACTGCGTGAAGTGCAAGGAGAAGCGCGCGTTCACGGGCAACGTCGAGGAGACCAACGGTCGTCGGTTTGCCAAGGGCGTCTGCCCCGTGTGCGGCACGAAGGTGACGCGCATCCTCGGCAAAGCCTGATTCGTCTCAGTGAGCCGCCGGTCCGCCCTGGACCGGCGGCTCAACTGTGGATGGGGCACATCTAGAGGCCTGATCCTGGCACCGTGTCGGGATGCTTCCTCACCGTCCCCTGGTTCGTTCAGCCGCCGCCCTCCGCCGACGCTCGGCGTCCTCCATTGCCATCGGAGTGGGGCCCGACGTCGTCACCCTTGATGCAGTCGATGACGAGTGGTTCACGTGGGTGCGCGCACTTGATGGCAGCCGCACGCTCGATGAGGTCCTGCGCAGTGCACCAGATGTCGATGCGGGGGCACTCGTGCTCCGTGCCCTAGCTGATGCTCACTGCCTCGATGACGCGGCGCTCGCACCACGCATGTTGCGTAGGGCCAGCGTCACCGCGCGCGATGAGATTGAGCGTCAGCGGCCCGGTGTGCTCGCGATGTACGGCTCACCCGAACACGTGGTCGCCCTTGACCGGCGCGCAATCACTCGGGTGTCCGTGGTGGGTCCCCAGCGGATCACGGGGCCGCTGATCACGCACATGCGCCGGAGCGGACTCCGCGTGACCGGTGCCGAGCCGACCGATGACCCCGGCCTCGTCGTCCTCGGCACCTTAGACGACCCCGACGCACTCCCCGAGCGGCGCTGGGCGATGACACACGCCGAACTGCTCGTCGCAGTGACCGGCCGGCGGGTGAGCGTGGGGCCGTTACGCATACCCGGCCGAACTCCATGCCCGCAGTGCGAGTACCTGCATCGCATCGACCGCGACCGGGAGTGGCCGCGCATCGCAAGTCAGATCGCGCACACGCCCAACGACACCGCTGATGATGCCCTCGTGGAGGTCGGGTGCGCATGGGCCACGGCGATCGCGCGCACCGCGGTCGACCTCGGTGTCGCGACGATGCGCGGCACGGATGAGGTCCCGGACCTCGCCGCGTGCACCCAGCGACTGGAGATGCACTTCCCGACTGGCGAGGTGTGGGCGCGTCGTGCGGAGTTCCACCCGCGCTGCGGGTGCCGGTGGGCTGTCACTCCGCCCGCCGTCGCCTGACCCGCTCAATCCTCCGGCTGCGTCGTCTCGCCGGGAGCCGATGCGACGAGCTGCACGACGGCCGCGCCGAATCGTGCCAGCTTCTCGGCTCCGATCCCCGGGATCGCGAGCAGCTCCGCGTCGGAACACGGTCGCTGCTCGGCAATCGCTTCGAGGGTGGCGTCGGTGAAGATGACGTAGGCGGGGACCTTGCGTTCGCGACTCTCCACGAGGCGCCACTGGCGCAGCGCCTCGAGCAAGGCCTCGTCGACGTCCGCGGGACATTCGCGGCAGCGGCCGCGCACCCGTTCGGGACCGGTGGCTAGACCCTTCCCGCACACCCGACAGGTGGCGAGGCCGCGCACCCTTGCTGCTCGTCGGCGCGGCGCGTGCGCACCGGCCGTGATTGTGGGCTCGTCCGGGTCATCCGCCTGGCGTCTGATGTCGTCGAGGAACCGGCTCCGACTACGGCCCCCGCGGCCCATGCGCGTGCGGGCCCAGCTCAGCTCGAGATAGGTGCGGGCCCGAGTCATGCCGACATAGAACAGCCGGCGTTCCTCCTCGACGCGTTCAGGGGTGGTGGCCTGCGCGATGGGCAGCATCCCCTCGGCGAGACCGACGAGGAACACCGCATCCCACTCGAGGCCCTTGGCGGCATGCAGCGTCGCCAAAGTGACCGCGTTATTGGTGGGGGCATGCTCGACCTGGGCTCGACGGTCCAGTTCGGCAATGAGGTCGACCAGATTGGTGAACTCCTCAGTGAGAGCCAGCAGCGCGGCGAGGGACTCCCACCGCTCACGCACAGCGCCTAGCCCGGCGGGTGCGGCGGGCGTCCACCCCATGTGGGCGAGGACCCCGGACACCTCGTCGCGGGCGGTTGCGTCATCACTCGAGGCCTTCGCGGCACCGCGGAGCCGCGTTATTGCCTCGCGCACCTCGGGTCGCTCGAAGAATCGCTCGCTCCCGCGCATCGCGTAGGGGATACCCGCATCGTCTAGCGCCGCTTCAAACGTGGGTGAAACAGCATGGATGCGGAACAAGACGGCGATGCCCCGCGGCTGCACTCCAGCGCGCACCAACTCGGTGATACGGCGCGCGACCCCGCGTGCTTCCGCGATCTCGTCGTCAAAGGACCGCGTGCGCGGGACCGGACCCGTTGGCCGCTCTGACTCCAGGGTGACCCGCCAGGGTCCGGCCGACCGCAGCGGTGCCGTTGCCCCGGACAACGCCGCATTGGCGGATGCGACGATCTGCGGGGTCGAACGGTATGACCGCGTGAGTTCGATCCGGGTCGCGTCGGGGAATCGTGTCGTGAAGTCGAGGAGATACGCCGGTGTTGCGCCCGCGAAGGTGTAGATGGTCTGCGCCGCATCGCCGACAACGCAGATTTCATCCCTATCGCCGAGCCACAGATCGAGCAGGTGATGCTGGAGCGGCGAGACGTCTTGGTACTCGTCGACCGTGAACCAGCGGTACGCCGCGCGGATCTCGTCGGCGACATCGGCCCGACTTTGCATGACCGCCACGGTCAGGAGCAGGACGTCTTCGAAGTCGATCGCGGAACGCGCGGACATAAGGTCCTGATAGGTCGCGTAGACCCGGGCGACCTCGGCAAGATCGACCGGCGTGGAACGCTGCGCGGCCGCACGCGGATAGGCCTCGGGAGTGACCTCACTGACCTTGGCCCACTCGATCTCGGCCGCGAGGTCGCGGATGATCGCCGGATCGACGGACAGGCGACACTTCGCGGCTGCCTCCGCGACAACCTTCGACTTGCTGGACAGCAGCGTCGGGAATTCACCCCGCGACAGTCGGGGCCAGAAGTAGCCCAACTGGCGCAGGGCCGCCGAGTGGAAGGTGCGTGCGGACACGCCCTCAACGCCAAGGCGACCGAGTCGATCCCGCAATTCACCTGCGGCGCGTGCAGTGAAGGTCAGGGCGAGGGTCCGACGCGCGTCGTAGGCGCCGGAACGGACACCGTGGGCGATCCGGTAGGTCACCGCCCGCGTCTTGCCCGTGCCCGCACCAGCCAGGACCCGGACCGGGCCGGCCAAGGCCTCCGCGACCTGGCGCTGCTCCGCGTCGAGATCACGGTCGAGGGCCGCGAGGAAGTCCGGGGCCGGGCGGGCGGTGGGCACGTGGGAATGGTTGCATGACCGTACGACGTTCTAGGTCGCGGTCGGAAGTAGATGCCGGACGCGGTGCCCGGACAGCGATGCCGGACACGACTTGAGGGAGCCAGACATGCTGACGATGTACTCGACGCCGTGGTGCGGCTACTGCCAGCGGCTCAAGGCGCAGATGGGCCGAGCGGGCATCGAGTTCCGTGAGGTCGACATCGAGCAGGACCCGCAGGCGGCGGCGTACGTCGAGTCGGTGAACGGCGGAAACCAGACCGTGCCGACGGTCACCTTCGCGGATGGAACCGCCATGACGAACCCGTCGATCGGGCAGGTCCAGGCGAAGCTCGCCGACATAGCAGGCTGAACACTCCTAGCGACCCGCGAGCGGCCGGGTCCAATCACCGGGAATGGGTTCGCCGAACCACCGGTCGATGAGTCGGCGTGCGATCGACACCGCGGGCGGCAGTGCGACGGTTCCGGCGCGGCACTCTGCCGTGAGGTCCTCGCGACTGAACCAGCGGGCCTCGGTGATCTCGGTGCCGTCCACGTTGATCTGCGTCGACGACGCCCAGGCGTGGTAGCCGAGCATCAGCGAACACGGGAAGGGCCACGGCTGACTGCCGAGGTAGGCCACCTCACCCACGGCGACACCAGACTCCTCCTGCACCTCCCGTCGGACGGCGTCCTCAGCCGACTCACCCGGCTCGATGAACCCGGCGAGGGTGGAGAACCAGCCGGACGGCCAGCGCGCCTGTCGACCCAACAGCGCCCGATCATCGTCGTCACGTACCAGGACGATC
>JBILVH010000218.1:0-3487 GCA_044370555.1 Candidatus Nanopelagicales bacterium | reverse complement strand
CGGATCCATGTCCATCTCGACACGTTCGTACCCCGGGGTGATCGCCATCCCGCGTGCAGCGAAGGCGGGACTGCCGTAGCCGGTCCTCTCGCTGAACACCGACACACCCTGGCCGAGCAGACGACCCCGTCGTCTCGCAGCTGCTTTGCGTTCGGCCAGCGACTCCCGTGCGCACAATTGCTCGGCCTGATCGAGAGCCTCGGCGTAGGAGCCCGCGTCATAGACCAGTCCGGATGGCGTGCGGTGCGGGAAGTCTCGGACGAGATTGCACCGGCGCAACTCCCACCGGTCGACTCCTATCTGGAGAGCCGCCGTGTCCATGAGCCGCTCCATCGCGAGAGTCTGGACCGGGCGTGACACCCCTCGGTAGGGGGCGATCGGGCACTTGTTGGACAGGACGGCGCGGGCTCGAACCGAGTACTCACGCAACGCGTAGGGACCGGGAAGTTCAGCCATCGCCATCAGAGGTTCGACGCCGTAGGTCACCGGATAGCACGAGTAGGCCCCCACGTCTGCAACCAGATCCGCTTGCAGGGCGACGAGTTCGGTGCCGACGAACCCGCCGGCCACTCGGTAGACCTGCTCGCGGCTGTGCCACGCAGACATGAAGTTCTCTGCCCGGGTCTCGACCCAGGCAATGTCGGTGCGCAGCGTGCGTGCCAGATGCACCAGTACGACATCCTCGCGGGCCAGCGCCATCTTGCCGCCGAACGCACCACCGACGTCCGGTGCGAGGACGCGCAGTTCGGACGCCGGAATACCGAGGCAGTCGCAGATGCCGGTGCGGACCACGTGCGGCATCTGCGTGGAGGTGGTCAGGGTCGTCCGACCGCTCCGTCTGTCGAAACTGGCCACAGAGCCACGGGTCTCCATCGGCACGGCCGATTGCCTGTTCGAGACGACCTGCACCTCGACGTGCCGGTCGCATGACGCCCAGAGCTCGTCGAAGCCGGGGCTCGTAATGCGACCATCGACCACGGTGTTCGGATCCCCGGGGAACTGTGCGTCATGAACAGGACGGGCATCGGGCCGGGTCGCCACGCGCCAGTCCAGCACGGGGGTGATCGAGTCGATGTCAACTTCGACGAGTTCGGCCAGGTCTTCCGCCTCAGACGGAGTCCGGCCGAGCACCACGGCGACCGGCTCACCGACGAAGCGCACGACATCCGTTGCGAGGATCGGCGTCGGGACGGCGACGTAGTCGGGTCGGTTGAGTACCGGCACGATCGGCTTCGCGGGGATGTTCTCGGCAGTGAAGATCGCGACATCGTCCGGTGCGCTGATCGACACGATGCGACCGGCAGCAGCGGTGCTGCGGATGAACACCGCATGCAGTGTTGCCTCGCAGGCCTCGTCGCCTGCGTAGCGACCCTCACCGCGCAGGATCGCGGGGTCATCCAAGCGCGGCAGGGGACGCCCGACCCAGCCTGACACCGTCACGAATGCGCACCTTCGAGCGCTCGGCGCGTGAGGGTCCGGACCAGGTCCTTGCGGAACTCCGACGAGCCGTGCAGGTCGGCAGAGGGTGAAACCTCGTCCGCCGCGGCCGCGGCTGCAGCCGCGAAAGCGGACGGCGAGGCAGGCTGGCCGACGAGCGAGCTCTCGGCAGCTACAAGACGTACGGCCCGGTCGGAGACCCCACCGGCGCACAGCCGTGCAGAGGTGACGACATCGTCGTGGACCGAAAAGGCGCACATCACCGACACGATCGCGAAGTCACCGGCCCTGCGGGCGAACTCCATCACGTTGACACGGGTGTCGGCACCGAGCACGGGGAGTTCGACTTCGACGAGCACCTCGTCGAAGTCCATGGTGGTGGAGAAGACCGTGAAAAAGAAGTCGGCAGCATCGATGCTCCGGCGCCCACCGGGCCCGCGCACGATCATGCGTGCGTCAAGGAGTGTCGCCAACTGACACCACTCCGAGGACGGATCGCTGTGGGCCAGGCTGCCACCGAAGGTGCCCCGGACGCGGATCGGATAGTGCCCCACATACGACGCCGCCTGCCGCAGGATCGCACCAAGCGGCCCGGAGACGCTGGACTCCTCCACGGCGTGATGACGGGTGGTGGCACCGATCCGAACGACGTCCGATTCCTCCCGGATGCCGGCTAGGCCCGCGATGCGGCCGATGTCCACGAGCGCTGTCGGCCGCGCCAGTCGGAAGTTCATCATCGGCAGCAGACTCTGCCCGCCGGCGAGCACTTTGGCGTCGTCCCCGAACTCCCCCAGCAGCGCGACGGCCTCGTCGACGGTCGCCGGCTGTGCGTACTCGAATGCCTGAGGTTTCATGGCAGAAGTCCCATCACCGGGCCACGACCCACCAGATGACGCCCGCCACTGCGATCAGACCGAGGAGCACAGGGATCGCCCTCTTCAGCACGGGGGCTCCAGCCGTCCCGAGCAGATCGATGCTGTCGGCGCGTTGGACCTGAGGAGTGACAGTGGTGGTCGAACCTGCAGCAGCCTGTTCGCCCGCACCTTGCGCAGACTCGGGAGCAACGTCGGCGGCGATGACGGCCGCCAAGTTGGCTGCGAACTGGTCGACGATGCGGCCAGCGACGTCCTGCATCACTCCGCGACCGAACTGCGCAGGTTTGCCGGTGATGACGAGATCGGTGCTCACCTCGACTCGAGTGGACGTCGGGGACTCGGCGACCAGTTGGGTCGTCACAACCGCTTTCGCCGTGCCGGAACCGCGACTCTCCTTACCGGTTCCCTCAATCACGGCTCGATGGGCGGCCTCGTCCCGTTCGATGAAGCTGGCGACGCCTCCGTACGTCATGCTCACGGGGCCGAGTTTCACTTTGACGTTGCCCTCGAACGTGTCACCCGCCACGCTGGTGAGGGTCGCGCCGGGCATGCAGGGAGCGATGCGCTCGACGTCGAGGAGCACGGCCCAGGCAGTCTCAATATCTGCAGGAACGGTGAATGTGTTCTGCAGGTCCATGGCTCTCCCTCACAGATGCCGGAGTCGAAAGGGATTCTCGGTGTACGGGCCGCAACACGCTGCCTCGGGTGGATCAGCGAGCGTCGAGGATTGCGAGGAGGCTATCCACGTCCACGTCGGCCTTGCGCAGCATGGTGGTGTCGGCTGGGCACGGGCCACCGGCACTCACGATACGACTGCCACGATCGGCTCGCACCGCGTGCATGACGCCGATGGGAACGTGGATCACGTCGCCCGCGGCGAACTCGTGCACCACGTCGTTATCGTGATCCTTGATGGTCCCGACTCCCTCCAGGATCATGATGGTGTCCTCCGACTCGGGGTGGATGTGCGGAACGTTCTCCTCACCCGGCTCCATCACCACGTAGTTCATGTTCGCCGTGCGCGCACCGGCCCCTAACCAGACCACGAGGCGCGCGTCCTTGGAGATGAACGGCACCATCATTCCCGGTTCGTCACGATGGAAGTACTTGATCGTCATGGCAGCCTCCTTCAGACCGTCTCGCCACCGGACACCGCGTACAAGGCATCATCGGCC
>JBILVH010000217.1:0-3503 GCA_044370555.1 Candidatus Nanopelagicales bacterium | reverse complement strand
GACAGGGTCGTGAATAGCAGGGCGGTGAGGGCCAGTGCCCCAGCGGCGGCCCCGCCGAGGCTGAAGATGTCGGAGGGGCGAATCTGACGCAGAATCACTCGCTTCTCTGGCCGGAGGTCCTCGTCGCGGCGCGGAGGGGGAGGGCAATAGGTGCGAGCACTGCGGGTGGTCGTGGTCATCGGGTCACGCATCACTCGCTGCGCCTGAGCGCGATCTGGCCACGATCATCGAGGCGAAGAAGTTGACCACCAGAGTCATCAGGAAGAGTGCGAGACCGGCTGCCATGAGGGCTGAGAGTCCGATCGCGGTTGACTCGCCATAGCGGAGTGCGATCAAAGCCGAAACCGACGATGCACCGTTCTGGAGGATCTGCGGCTGGATATAGAAGACGATCGAAATGATCATGTACACCGCGATCGTCTCGCCTAGCGCTCGCCCGAGGCCGAGCATGGTTCCCCCGATCATGCCGCCGCGACCGAAGGGCAGCACGACGGTACGGATCATGCCCCACTTTGTGGCACCAAGCGCATAGGCGCCTTCCCGCTCGCCGACCGGTGCTTGGCTGAAGACCTCACGCATGACTGACGACGTGATCGGCATAACCATGAATCCGACGACGATCCCGGCGATGAACGTGGATGAGGTGAAGAGCGTGGCGCTCGAGAGGGGATCACTGGGGTCGGCACCATCCACCGATAGGAAGGGGATCCACCCGAAGTATGTCGAAATCCACCGGGCCACCGGCACGACCGCGCTCTGCAGGAAGAAGAATCCCCACAGCCCATAGATCACTGAAGGGACGGCCGCCATCAGGTCGACGAGGCTGACGAGCGAGGACTTGAGCCAGCCTCGGGCGTACTCGGAGATGAAGAGCGCCATACCGATTGCCAGCGGGATAGCCACGATGATGGCGACTGTGGCGATGAGGATGGTTCCGACCAGTACGGCGGCGATTCCAAAGTTGCCGCTATCTGGCTCCCAGTTCTGCGTCGTAAGAAAGCTCCAGCCCGCAAGCCCTAGTGCCTGGGCCCCGCGAATCGCAAGGAAGACGCCCACCATGCCCATGATGAGCAGCACGAGGAGACCGCCGATGAACGCGACAGCGCGGAAGATTCGGTCGGGGCGGCCGCGATTGATGGTCACCTCAATAGGCGCATCAACGTCGCTGTGAGGATCGGCGAGGGAGGTCGACGAGCCCGGGGGCGGTCCTCCCATACCGGCGTTTCCTCCTCGTGAGCCATGGCTGTCTGAATCCAGACGCCACCACTGTGGCCGACGGACGGGAGCACGCCGACACGTCAGAGCGAACGCGAGGTGAACTGAGAGTGAAGAGTCGGTCTCAGTCGGGAAGAGAGGCCCACCATGCCTGATGGTGCTCCGCTTTGAGCCAGTACCGCTTGGAATGCGGAAAAACTGCCCCGGTGTGCACATGAATCGGGAAACCCGCGCTGCGGATTCGTTCGCAGAATGTCATGTCCTCGCCTCGCCAGACCCCCGCCACGGGGCCGTCGCTAAACCAGCAGTAGTTGGCTCCTTGATCAGCTGAAGCGCTCTGACGAATGACCTCCAACACCTTGCGATGGACTAGCAGGCAACCGGCGCCCACTGCATCCACCCTGATAAGCGAATTGGCCGGATACTCGTGAATCGCCGAGTAGCCCTCCTCCCCCTGCCCCGTGAACATGACGGGCATGGGCACCGGGTACAACTGGCTCGCAACCGAAAAGGCCCCGAAATAGAGGCCGCTCACTACGGGAACTGAGGAGTCATGGGCTGACTCAAGAAGTCGATCAAATGCTTGCTCCGAGACGTGATGATCGGAATCCAGCATCAAGAGCCAGGCTGCCTTGGTGTGGTCCAGAAAGCCGGCCACGATCTCGTTGCGCACCTTGGACAACAGACCCGAACCCTCACGCCTGAAGAAGCCCTCGATGCGTCCTCCGCGAATACCGGCGAGTCGTGCCACTGTTGCAGCGAATTCACCAGAAACCTCGCCTGGGTCGCACCAGGCGACAACCACGCGATCAGCAGTCCGCACCGATACCCCGAGGTCGTGTTCTCGAACGCCAATCCTCAAGGTGCTCACCGTCGAGCCAATAGTGCTTGCGGTGTGGGAGTACCACGCCCGAATGGACGTGCACCGGGAATCCAGCCTCCTGTACTCGACGACAGAATGTCACATCCTCGCCCATCCATTCCCCCAGATGCGGCCCGTCTGCAAACCAGCAGTAGTCGCCCTCCTCCGCCCGACGACTCCTGATCTGCTCCAGAACCCGCCGATGGACGATGAGGCAACCGGTGCCTACGACGTCTACCTTGAGCACAGACCCTCCGGAGTAGTCTGACACCGGCTCGTAGCGCACGCCGTCTGGTGCATACCGGGCGGAGGTGGGGCGCGGAATGGGGTAGGGCGCGCTGGGTATCGCGGCGAAGTAGGCCCCGCCCAAGAGCGGAACGCTGACATCGTGCACAGCATCAATTAGTGCATCAAACATGGGGATACCGAATCGGTGGTCCGCATCCAGCATGAGCAGCCACTGGCTCGGCGAATGCTGCAAGAAGGTGCACACCAGCTCATTCCGCTGACGTGACAAGAGATTGCCCTCCACTCGGATGTACGCGGAAAGGCGCTGCGGTCGGGCCCGAGCCAGCATGAATAAGTCCTGGGCTAGCGCACCGCCCACTTCACCGGGATCAATGACTCCAATAGCAACCGTGTCACTGGTTCGCACACTCACCTCCAGGCCGCAGCGTAGCGGGACTACTCGCAGGTGGAGGGGCGGTACATCGTGCGCAGCGCCCTCAACTCCCCGGAACCGAGTGCGGCTCGGGTGAGTCCCGGGCGGTAGGTAGGCGACATAAGTGAGCGGTTGTTGGTCACGTGGCCGAGGCCGATCGCATGCGCGGTCTCGTGCAGCAGGAGTACCTGCCGCTCAGCGGGTCCTGGCGTGCGCGCCCAACTGCTGCTCGGACTGAGGGTGACGGTGCCGCGGGTGACTGTGCCCGGGCCATCCGTCCATTCGACTCCGCCCACGCCGTCGGCCCCACCGGTGTTGCCCCACTTATAGGCCAGCGAGCCGCCGGACGAGACCCGAGTGAAGTGCAGGCCCGTAGCAGTCTTCAAGCTGGACAGGACCGCGTTGACGTCGCGCAGCATGTAGCGGTCGCCGTTCGCAGGTGCGCGGCCGGCGTCGTACGACCACGTGACTGTGCGGCACCGCGCCCACGAGGGCTGATCGACGTGGATCGGTGCCCAACCACGGCGGATCATGACCCGCAGAGCAACCGAGGCCGCGCCTCTGGTGACACTGACAACGTAACGACCTTCGGCCAATGACTCTGCCTCGAGGACTGCCACTCCTCCGGAGGCAGCGACTCGCTGCGTCTGCAGGACAGCGTCGCCACGGTTGAGGGTCACGCGGTATGCCGTGGTGCCGGAAGACACACGCACGCGAATATCGGCAAGCCCTGCGTCGGAGGCGTCAGGGAACACAACGTCGTGG
>JBILVH010000216.1:0-3508 GCA_044370555.1 Candidatus Nanopelagicales bacterium | reverse complement strand
ACGTCGTGGCCGCCGAAACCGAATGAGTTGTTCAGCGCGAGCAGGTCTCCACCTCCGAGTGGTCGTGGGTCACGACCCACGACGTCGAGGCCGATCTCGGGATCAAGGGTGTCAAGGTTCGCGGTTGGAGGGGCGAGGCGGTGGTGCAGGGCGAGCACCGTGAACACCGACTCGACCGCACCTGCGCCCCCGAGCATGTGACCGGTCATCGACTTGGTACCGCTGATCACCGCGGTCGTCCCAGCGCCGAGCGCCGCCCGGATCGCCACCGCCTCGGCGACATCACCCTGCGGTGTCGATGTGGCGTGCGCATTCACATGGACGACGTCCGCGACACTCGCCCCCGCCTGCTCCACTGCCAGGCGGATCGCGCGCGCAGCCCCGCGGCCCTCCGGGTCGGGCTGGGCGATGTGGTGGCCGTCGGAGGTCAAGCCCGCACCCGCGACCACTGCGTACACCCGCGCACCGCGGGCGGCGGCGTGCTCGGCCGACTCCAGGATCAATGCGCCCGCACCCTCCGACATCACGAAGCCGTCGCGGTCAACGTCGTACGGCCGCGACGCGCCCGCCGGGTCGTTATGCCGCGTCGACAGCGCGCGCATCGCGGCGAAACCGGCGAGCGGCAGCGGGTGGATCGGCGCCTCCGTGCCGCCCGCGATCACTACGTCGGCGCGACCCTCGCGGATCATGCTCGCGGCGTACGCCAACGCCTCGGCCCCCGACGCACACGCGCTCACCGGGCTGTGGACTCCAGCCCGTGCATTGAGGTCGAGTCCTACGAACGCCGCCGGACCATTGGGCATGAGCATCGGCACCGTGTGCGGGGAGATGCGCGAAGGACCGCGTTCGAGCAGCACGTCGTAGGCCCCCAGCATCGACAACATCCCGCCGATGCCGGTCGCCACGACGGCGCCGAGCCGCTCGGGGTCGACCTCGGGGGAGCCTGCGTCGTCCCACGCCTCGCGAGCAGCGACCACGGCCGCCTGCTCGCAGCGGTCCATCTTGCGGGCCTCGACGCGGTCGATGCGCTCGGCCGGGTCGACCACCATGCGACCGGTAAGTCGCGCGGGCAGGTCGGCCGCCCATGGGTCGTCGAGCAGGGTGATACCGGGCTCGGCACGCAGGAGTCGGGCCCAGGTGCTCGGTGCGTCACCGCCGATCGGGGTGATTGCCCCGAGCCCGGTGACGACGACGGTTCGAGTCACGTGCGACCTAGCCGCGCGCCTTCTCGATGTAGGCGACGGCGTCACCCACGGTGCGGAGGTTCTTCAGCTCCTCGTCGGGGATCTTCACGCCCCACTTGTCCTCGGCCGCCATCACGACCTCGACCATCGATAGCGAGTCGACGTCGAGGTCATCGGTGAAGGACTTGTCCAAGGTGACGTCGCCCACCGGGACGCCGGCGACCTCGTTGACGATCTCTGCGAGTCCGCTCAGGATCTCTGCGTCTGCCATCGTGCTTCCTCTCGCTGTCGTGTGGTGCGGTGTCGTGTGTTGTGGTGCGGTCTGTTGTGCCCGTTGGATGAGTATGTCGCGGTCGGTGCGATCAGGTCGTGGCGGGTCGCTGGGGGAGGTGCACGACCTGACTGGCGTACACCAGACCCGCGCCGAAGCCGATCAGGAGCGCGGTGCCGCCCCACGGGATCTCACCCGCCGCGAGCATGCGGTCCATCGCCAGCGGGATCGATGCGGCCGAGGTGTTGCCGGTGAACTCGATGTCGCGGGCGACCGGCACGTGATCGGGTAGGCCGAGGGCGCGGATCATCGCGTCGGTGATGCGCATGTTGGCCTGGTGCGGGATGAATGCGTCGAGGTCGTCCGGTGCGATACCCGCCTCTTCGCAGGCCTGCACCGCGACCTTGCTCATCTCGCTCACCGCCCAGCGGAACACCTGCTGGCCCTGCATCGACAGGGTCGGGAAGCGTGTGCCGGGGGTCTCGCGGTAGGCGATGAGCGACGAGGTCATGGTGATCGCACTCTGCTGACCGGCGTCCGAACCCCACACCACCGGGCCGATGCCCGGCTCGTCGGCGGGACCCACCACGACCGCGCCGGCCCCGTCGCTGAAGATGAACGCCGTCGTGCGGTCGGTGAGATCGACCCAGTCGGTGAGCTTCTCGACACCGATGAGCAGGACGTACTTCGCGCTGCCGCCGCGTACCGCGTCGGAGGCCATCGCGAGGCCGTAGCAGAAGCCAGCGCAGGCCGCGCCGATGTCGGTGGCCGCGGCGAACGGCGTACCGAGCCGGAACGAGACCTCGGAGGCCGCGGACGGCGTCGGGTAGGGGTGCGTGACGTTGGCGCAGATGATGAGGCCGATGTCGGCGGGGGCAAGGCCGGCGCGACGGATCGCCTCAGCCCCGGCGATGACGGCCATGTCTGCGACGGTCTCGTCGGCCGCGGCGTAGCGGCGTTCGCGGATGCCGGAGCGCTCGCGGATCCACTCATCGCTGGAGTCGATGCGCTCGCACACCTCGGCGTTGGTGACCACGCGCTCGGGGCGGTAACTAGCCACCGAGTAGATGCGGGTGTGGGCGGCGCCGGGCCGCACGCGCAGCGCCATCAGTGGTCGACCCCGTCGGGATGCAGGCGCAGCAGCGGCTGGCCCGGGGTCACGGGGTCGCCGGGAAAGGCCAGCCATTCGACCGCGGTGCCGGCGTGCGCCGCGCGGATCTCGGTGCTGCCGTGGCGGCCGGTCACGCGGCCGATGACCCGGCCCGCGGCCACCATGCTGCCCGAGTCAATGTCGGGGTCGGGGTCGAAGGAGCCCTTCACGGGGGCGACGACGATGCGCCAACTCGGGGAGTTCTCCAACTCACTGCCCCGACCGTGTCGCTTGATGATGTCCCACGCGGCCGGCAGGTCGTCGGGGGTCTGCAGGGCGAGGGTCTCGACGTCGGGCAGCGCGCGCTTGATGAGGCCGGTGAGCACCCCCGCGGGCGGGATCTCGATGACGGCGGTCGCACCGAGGTCGGCCAGTGTCGCCATACACAGATCCCAGCGCACCGGGTTGGCGACCTGGGTGACGAGGCGGCGCAGGACCTCGCGGCCGTCGTGGACGACCGCGCCGTCGGCGTTCGACAGCAGCCGGATACGCGGGTCGTGCGTGGAGATGGCGCGGGCGTAGCCGCCGAGGGTGGCGACCGCGGTCTCCATGTGGCGGGTGTGGAAGGCGCCGGCCACCTCGAGGGGGCGCACCCGCGCCTTCTCGGGCGGGGCCGCCGCGAAGGCGGCGAGTTGCTCCATCGTGCCGGCGACGACGATCTGCCCGGCGCCGTTGCGGTTGGCGGCGGTGAGGCCGAACGACTCGGCGACCGTGACGACGTCGTCGGGGTCGCCGCCGAGAACGGCGCACATGCCGGTGGGGGTGAGCGCCGAGGCCTGCGCCATGAGGCGGCCGCGCTCGCGGACGAACACCATGGCCTGCTCCGCGCTCAGCACCCCGGCGGCCGCGGCCGCGGTGATCTCACCGACCGAGTGGCCCGCGCCGACACCGACGCGCCCGAAC
>JBILVH010000215.1:0-3526 GCA_044370555.1 Candidatus Nanopelagicales bacterium | reverse complement strand
CCGCCGCGGGCATCCTCGCCGTCTATCTCGGCATCTCGATCCGTCGCGATGTGCGCTGGCTAGGGGTTGCCGTGACCGGAGCCGCAGTGCTCACCCTCGGCCTTGCCGTCACGGTGCTGTACACCGAGGGCGCGCAGTTGGTCCCCGCCCTCAACTCCTACTGGCTGATCATCCATGTCTCAGCCGCGGTGATCTGCGGTGGCGCATTCGCGGTCGCGGCCGGCACTGCCGCGGCCTACCTCGTCCAGGCCCGGGCTGAGAGTCGGGGTCGCACGGTCGGTCGTCTGCCGGCGGCAGCCCGACTCGAGGTCCTCACCTACCGCATCCTCGCCTTCGCCTTCCCGCTGTGGACATTCGCCGTGGTGGCCGGCGCCATCTGGGCCGAGAACGCGTGGGGTCGCTACTGGGGATGGGATCCCAAGGAGACGTGGGCCTTCATCACGTGGGTCATTTACGCGGCCTACCTGCACGCGCGAGCGACGGCGGGGTGGCGTGGAACTCGCGCCGCCTGGATCAGCCTGGTCGGCTTCCTGGCCTTCCTGATCAACTACTTCGGCGTGAACATGTTCGTCAACAGCCTGCACTCGTACTCAGGTCTGTGACGCGCGGGCTAATCGCCCTCGGGAGTCCCGCCCTCGGAAGTTCCGCCCTCGGGTCCCGCCTCACCGGACTGTCCGCGTCGACGTTTCATGCGCTCGCGCCAGGCCTCCTCGTCCAGGCGGCGCAGGAAGCTCGGATCATCATCGGGGGCGACGGTGCGACGTCTGCCGCCGAACCGCGGGCCGCGCCCGCGCCGGGGCCTGCCCGCGAAGAACCACAGCACTCCACCGACCACGGGGATGAGGAGCACGACAACCATCCACACAGCCTTCGGCAGCGTGCGGACCGACTGCTTCGGGGTGGTGAGTACGTCGATGGCGAAGTAGATGTAGAGGGCGATCAACAGGATGGCACCGGCGACCCTGAGCATCGTGCCTCCTCCCGCGGCGGTGCCTCCGCTCCACTCGTCAGCCTAACCCGCGGTGACGCCCCGGGCTCGCCGCGGTGCGACTCTGCGGTCGATGCACGCGCGTCGTACGGTAGGGGAGTGCGAGGTCTGTTCTTCTACACGGTGTCGCGGGTGCTGCTGTTCATTGCCGTGTGGCTGCTGGTGCAATTCGCCACCCCCCTGCGGGGCCTGACCGCGTTGATCGTTGCGCTGCTGGTCTCGGGGGCGATCGCGTTCTTCCTGCTCAACCGGCAACGTGACTCGGCCTCCGCCTCGGTCATCGGTTTGTTCAAGCGCATCGATGACCGCATCGAGCGGGCTCGGACGGCGGAGGACGTCGATACGTCCGATGCACCCGCGGCGTACGAAACGCGCGAAATGCCCGAGACGCACGGATCGAAGGGTGATCAGAGCGGCCCGAACGCGAGCCCGGATCCTAGGAGCAGCCCGTAGGCCAGGAGCGCCTGACCGGTCCCGCCGAGCACCGGGATCAACTCGCGACCCAGCGCACCCGTGTACACCGCGCGTGCGGGTTCGATCAGGAGTGGTACCGCCACGAGGGCGATCAGCGCCCCCCACCAACCGCCACCGACGAGTACACAGGCCGGAACCGCTGCGACGGACACGGCGACGAGCACCAGATACGCGGTCCGAGTGCGCGCATCCCCGATCCGGACCGCGAGCGTGGCCTTGCCCGCGATCGTGTCGGTGGGGATGTCCCGCAGGTTGTTAGCGACCAGGATCGCGCAGGCGAGTGCGCCGACCCCGACGGATGCCGTGATCGCAACAGGTTCGATACGCAGCGCGGAGACGTACGTCGTCCCGACCACAGGCACCAGGCCGAAGAAGATCATGACGAAGATTTCCCCGAGGCCGAGATAGCCGTAAGGGCGGGGGCCTCCCGTGTAGAGCCAGGCCGCGGCGATGGCAGCCGCGCCGACGATGAGGAGCCACCACTCCCCGATGCTGGCAACGAGAATGAAGCCGATCAGAGCTGCGGCACCGAGTGTCGCGACCGCGGCCGCTCGGACCGCCGCCGCTGAGGCCCGCCGCTGACCTACAAGGCGGACCGGCCCGATCCGATCCGAGTCGGTGCCGCGAACTCCGTCGCTGTAGTCATTCGCGAAGTTCACGCCGATCTGCAGCAAGACGGCGACCGCGAGTGCGAGTACGCAGCGCCACCAACTCGCATCGCGTAAGCCCTGGGCGACGCCCGCGCCGACGAGGACAGGTGCCACGGCGGCCGGCAGGGTCCGCGGTCGCGTGCCCTGCAGCCACTCGGTCGCTGTCGCCATTCGTCCTCCACTCAGGTCGCTACGAGCCGCAGCAGGGCACCGCGATCACACTTCCCGTTCGCCAGGCGCGGCAGCGAGGCTAGCCGCTGTACGGCTGGGACTGCGGGCAGACCTAGGGCCGCTCGCACGCGCGACTCGATGACCGCCTCGGCCACGGATCCGACGATGAATGCGACGAGCCGGTGCCCGTCGGGGCCGGCCGGTACCGCCACGACCTCGCACTCGTCGACTCCGTCGGTCGCGGATACGACCCCCGCGACCGCCAGTGCGGACACCGCGGTGCCCTTGACCTGCACGATGTCATCGAGCCTCCCGGACACCTCGAGCACTCCGTCTGCGTAGGAGCCGAGGTCCCCCGTTGCGAGCCATCCGTCGACGAGGCGCTGGTCGGTGAGGTCGGGCTCGGCGCGGTACCGACTCATGAGCATCGGACCCTTGATCCAGATCTGGTCGCCGTCGTCGATACGTACATGGACGCCGTCGAGCGGTCGACCATCGAGGACGCATCCCCCGCAGGTCTCGGTCATCCCGTAGGTGCGCACCACGCGCAGCCCCGCTGCGCTCGCCCGGTCGAACAGGGTCGGGTCGAGTCGTGCCCCGCCGACGAGGATCGTGGTGAACTCGCGCAGCGCGGCCACGACGCTCACATCGGCGAGCGTGCGATGGAGCATCGTAGGTACGACGGAGGTGCACAGGTGAGCGCCGGGTGCACGCTCCCGGGCTTCGTTCACGGCACCAACCCACGACGACGGGTCGTAGGGCCTCGCACCGCCCACGGACGCGAGTACCGCCGGCTCATTGCCGCTCAGCCATGCGCGCGCGACGACATTGAATCCGCCGGCACCCGTGACCGGAATGGCGACGACCCACGCGGTCTCCCTGATGTCGACGCCGAGGCGTCGGGCGACGGCGTCCGCGCTGGCGCGCACGGCAGACGCGGTGAGTTCAACCCCGCGAGGTGCGCCCGTGGAGCCGCTCGTAGTCAGCACCACCGCGACCTCGGGGTCGGTGAGGGGTGCCCCGGGACGTGCGGCCGCGATCACGGCGGTGAGGTAGTCGTCGGACACGGTCGCGGACCGAACGGGAACGGGCGCGATCGCGGGCCCGGTGTTGCCCAGCGCCGCGGGTAGCGCTCCCCACACCGCCGTGACGCCGGGTGCGCCGGGCGGCACGGGGATCCGAACGAGCGCCCGGGTGGTCATGGCAGTTAGGTTAGGGTCCGCCGCTGATCGGCGCGAGGAAC
>JBILVH010000214.1:0-3574 GCA_044370555.1 Candidatus Nanopelagicales bacterium | reverse complement strand
TACAGCGTGCTCGAGAACATCCGCCTCAACAACTGGGAGGCCAAGGGTCTGCGCCGCATCCACTGGTCGCGCGAGCGCGAGCAGGTGCGGGGTGAGCTCACCCGCTTCGGCCTTGCCGCGGATCCGGACATGCCCGTCGGTTCCCTGTCGCAGGTCGACCGCGCGATCGTCGCGATCGTGCGTGCCATGCACATGCTCGGGGCCGACCGGCGCGGCAAGGTGCTCGTGCTGGACGAGCCGACCGCCTACCTCCCGACCGACAGCGTGGATCAACTCTTCGCGGCCGTGCGAGAGGTCGCCCGCTCCGGCGCCGGCGTCGTCTTCGTGAGCCACCGCACCGATGAGGTGCTCGGCCTCACCGATCGCATCACCGTGCTGCGGGATGGCCGTCTAGTCGACACCGTCGAGACGGCCGCGATGGACGAGGACTCTCTCGTCGCGCTGATCCTCGGCCGCAGTATCGAATCGTTCTACCCCGATCCCGTCGACCGCGAGGCCGGCGAGCGGGTGCTCACTGTGCGGGGGCTGACCGGTGGCACCATCTCTGACTTCAACCTCGCGGTTGACCGCGGCGAGGTCGTCGGCATCACCGGCCTCATGGGCGCCGGGTACGACGAGATCCCGTACTACATCTTCGGCGCGCGCGATGCAGCCAGCGGGCACGTCGAGGTCCTCGGCCGGGAACTCCCCATAGCGAAGTCCACACCGGCGGAAGCCATCGCCTGCGGTGTCGCACTCCTGCCGGCGGATCGCCTGAACAGCTCCGGTTCAGCCACCGCGACTGTCGCCGACAACGTCTCCCTTCCCGTGCTGAAGCGCTACTTCAAGAGCGGGCGCCTTCAACTCGGCACGATCCGCGAGCGGGTCCAGGGACTCTTGACCAGTTTTGATGTGCGGCCGCCCGTGCCGCAGTTGGAGTTCAGTTCGCTCTCGGGCGGCAATCAGCAGAAGGCACTGCTTGCCAAGTGGCTGCAAATGGAGCCCACGCTCCTCCTGCTGCACGAGCCGACCCAGGGCGTCGACGTCGGCAGCAAGGCTGACATCTTCGCGCGCATCGCGGAAAGCGCCATGGCCGGCACCGCCGTCGTCATCGCGAGTGCCGAGCACGAGGATCTCGCCAACCTCTGCACGCGGGTCGTGGTCTTCGACTCCGGACGGGTAGTCGGTGAACTCAGTGGGAACGACCTGACCGAGGAGCGGATCCTGCAACTGTGCTACCGCGGGGCGCGTGGCCAGGCTGCGGGATCACGGGTCACCGAGCGGCGTTTCGTGTGGCGCCCGCACTTCTGCGGTTGGGTCGACGTCCCGGTCGTCGAGGCGCTGGTCGAGGTGGCGCCCGGTACCCAGCGCACGTTCGTGTGGCGACCGCACTTCTGTGGCTGGGTCGACGTCCCGGTCGTCGAGGCGCTGGTCGAGGTGGCGCCCGGTACCCAGCGCACGTTCGTGTGGCGACCGCACTTCTGCGGTTGGGTCGACACGACCTGAGAGCCGGCCGCGCTCCTGTCAGGGCTTGCGCGCAGTGAACTCCAGCCGGACGTAGTCCACGACATACCGCGGGATCCGGTCTGCGACGCGGCGGACATCGTCCCCTGAGCACCGATGCAAGATCAGGGTCTGCAGGTACGCCTCGAAGGTCCTCCGGTCGGCGAAGGACGCGGGTGCCGCTCGCAGCCGGACACTCAGCGGCTCGAGCCCCATTTCCCGCAACAGATCCTCGGTGTCCTCCGCCCCCGCGTAGTACCACGTAGGCAGGTTGGCATCGGCGCCGATGTCGGTCACGGCATCAAGGATCGCCTCGATATTGCCGGCCCCGCCGCAGTCGACGCTGATGAGCCCACCCCGCTTCAGTACGCGCGCCGCCTCCGAGAGCACCGGCCGATGGTCGCTGAGCCAGTGCAGGGTCGCGACAGACATGACGACGTCGGCGGACTCGTCGGGTAGTGGCCACCTGCCTCGTAGATCGACCTCGTCGATCAGAACGCGGGGCTCATCGGTGAACCTGGTCGCGCACCGCGCACGCATCTCCGCAGAGCCGTCGAGGCAGATCACCCGCCCGTTCGGCAGCCGGGTCAGGGCGCGGGCCGCGTCCCGACCGGTGCCGGCTCCGATGTCGACGACAGTCTCGGTACCCGCAAGGGGCAGGGCGTCCACCAGAAGGCGACCCCACTCCTCGTGAGGCAGCGGGAGCGCGTCGTACTCCGCAGCCGACCACGTCACCTGCGACACCGGTTCATCGCTCACCGCAGGCCCTCCACCCGGATGCGTTGGGATTCGGTTACCTCGCCGATGGCAGTGAAGCCGGGCAGGGCCGTGACTGCCTCGGGCGGCACCGCGGCGAGTAGACCGCCGGAGGTCTGCGGGTCGACGAGTACGTCGTACTCCGACCGCCAGGAGCCCTCGACCCGGTCAGCGACGAATGCGTGGTTCGTCGAATGCGCACCGGAGTGGGCGAAGAAGCCCCGCGCGACCCCGCCGAGCACCGGAACGGCGCGCAGGGTGAGGGTCGCACCCTGCGCGGCACCGAGCATCCCGAGCAGATGTCCAAGGAGTCCGTAGCCGGTCACATCGGTCACGGCGTGCACCGTGACCTGCCGGAGTTCGTCAGCGGCCGAGCGGTTCGTCGTGCGCATGACTGCTACGGCCTCGCTGATCGCCTCGGGCTCGCCACTGGCGAGTGCCATGCCGGTGCCGAGCGGCTTACTCAGGACGAGTACATCACCCGGGTGCGCCCCGGTGGTACGCCAGATCGAGTTCGGGTCGACGCTGCCCGTGACCGAGAGACCGAGCAGCGGGGTCGGTGCGTGGACGGTGTGACCTCCGACGATTACGCCCCCGCAGTCCTCGACCACATCGCGGGCGGCGCGCAGCGCGGCGCCCACGTGCAGCGGGTCCGCGCTGCGCGGGAAGGCCGCCAGGATCAGGGCGGTGTGCACGCACCCGCCCATGGCGTATACGTCGCTTACCGCATTCGCCGCGCAGATCGCACCGAAGGCGGCCGGGTCATCCACGGGCGGTGGAAACATGTCGGCGGTCGTGACGACGGCCCGCCCCGCCGGCACGATGTGCACCGCCGCATCGTCGGGCCGGTCAAGTCCGACGAGGACGTCCACCGAGCCGGCGATCGTAGGCGCGGTGTTGGCCACTGCCTCGGCGAGAACTGCGGGTGCGGCTTTCGCACCGCACCCGCCGCACTGCGCCGGTGCGCCCAGTCGCGTCACTGACCGCGCAGTACGTCGATGGCCGCCGCCGCACTCGGAGCGTCGGCAAGTCCGAGCACGGCGTCGCGGACACGCTCGGCGACGGCTCGGGTCGCGACGATCTCGACGTTGTCCATGAACTTCGCCTCGATGTCTTCGGCTGACAGGGGCCGTTCGTCGGCACCGCGGTTGACCGACTCGCGATGGCGAAGTTCGCGCCCGTCCTTCGTGCGCACGATGACCTCGCCGCAGAAGTGCTTGGGGAATGTGCTGTTGGGGTCGACCTCGTAGCGCACGAGCCCGGCGAGGCCCAGGATCGACGCGTCACCGAGCGACTCCGGGGTCAACTCGGCGAGTGTGAACCGACCGCGCAGTGC
>JBILVH010000213.1:0-3598 GCA_044370555.1 Candidatus Nanopelagicales bacterium | reverse complement strand
GCAGGCCAGCGTCATGACGACGCTGGTGCTGGCCGCGACTTCCACCGCCCTGGTGGCTGGTTTCCGGTCATTCCCGGTGGCGCTGGCCGCAGGTTTGGCCATCGGCGTCGTGGAGACGATCGCGAAGTCCCAGTTCCCCAGTCTCACCGGGATCGGTCAAGCCGTTCCGTTCGCCTTCATTGTGCTCTGGATGATCATTCGCGGTCAGGGGATCCCGCAGCGTGACTACATCCTGCAGCGCCTGCCGTCGGTTGGAAACGGTCGTATCAACTGGAGGTTGATGGCGGCGGCGCTCGCGGTCTTCCTCGCGATGACCTTCAGCGTCAGCAATCTCTGGTTTGACGCCTACATCATCACGATCACAGTTGCGATCATGCTGCTCTCGGTGATCGTCCTCACCGGCTACGCGGGGCAGTTGTCACTCGCTCAATTCGCAATCGCCATTTTCGGAGCCTACGTGGCGGGCCGCCTGACCGCGGTTTTCGAGATCCCCTTCATCGTCGCGATCTTGGCTGGGGTGGCTGCAACAGTTCCGCTGGGGCTGCTCTTTGCCCTGCCGGCTGTTCGAACTCGCGGCATCAATCTGGCAATCCTCACCCTTGGGCTCGGAACCGTGCTGGAGTTGGTGCTGTTCAAGAATCAGAATCTGACCGGTGGCATCCAGGGCACCTCGCTGCCACCACCGCATATCTTCGGCGTTGATCTGTCCTCTGCCCAGTATCCGCAGCGGTACACGATCTGGGTGCTGCTGATACTCGTTCTCGCCATCCTCGTGGTCGCGAATGTCCGCCGGGGCAGGACGGGCCGTCGGCTCCTCGCTGTCCGTGCGAACGAACGAGCTGCGGCAGCCCTCGGCGTGAGCGTCTTCGGTGCGAAGCTCTACGCCTTCGGTCTAGGAGCGGGGCTGGCAGCCTTGGGCGGTGTGCTGTATGTCTTCCGGAACAGTTCAATCTCCTTCGCCAAGTACAGCAACTTCGATTCCATCGCTCTTGTCGGCAATGGGATCATCGGCGGCATCGGGTATCTTGCGGGAGCCCCGCTGGGTGGCACTCTCTTCGGCGGCGGCGTCAACGCACGCATCCTCAATTCCTTCGGCGAGGATCTTTCCGCGTGGATCCCCCTGATCGGCGGTGTCGGCCTGATCATCATGGTGCTGCTCAATCAGGACGGCATCGTCAAGGAGACCATCGGCCAGGCTGCGCTTGTGCGGCAGTACCTTCGAGATGGCACCAGAGTCTCCAGGGTCGTGCTTATCCCGATCATTGGTTTCGCCCTCGGGATCGCGGCGATCTCCTTCATTCCCGGACTCGGCTGGTGGTCCTGGTTCCGTCTGGAGGTGGCCCTCGGTCTGGCCGCCCTCGCCGTCGGTATGCGCAAGTCAACGCCGCGCGCTCTGGCAACCCGGATCATCGCCGCAGTGATTGCAGTCCTGTTTGTCGCCATGGACGGCTTCTCGACAACTGTGATCATGCTTCTGGTGGCACAGATCGGGGTGACGCTCGCGCTGCTGCGCCGAGGGCCATTTGCTGCGGGTGCGCTTAGGACCGCGGCGGCAGTGGGGGCACCGATCGTGGCGGCCATAGTCGTGTACGTGGTCCAAATGAACCTCGGTGGTGCACTGGCGATGGCGATCACGCTGGTAGCCGTGGCCGGTGTGGCAGGGGCGGCCAGTGTCGATCGAGTCACCCCCGGCATCGCCGCGCTGGCCCTTGGCGCGCCCGCCGTGGTCGCCGGCATCCTCGCCTTCACCGGCTCAGTGCCGGTCGGCACCCCGCTGCTGACACTCGCCCTGCTGGCACTCGCCATCGCGCCCCTCTACGGCGAGCGGCTCATGCCTCTTGGCGTGGGGATCCTCCTGATCGTGCTCGCCCTCGTGGCACCCGCAATCGCCTTCCAGCGCGACCAGATCGCGCTGGCGGTCCTGCTCATGCTGGTAGCCCAGGTCACGGTGCTCGCGGCGATCGTGGCCACGGAGGCCAGCGCCCGACTACGCACGAGTCTGTTCTTGATTGTCGAGGCGCTGCTTGGGGCGTTGCTCATGGTGATTCTGACCATGATTCCGGTTGCTATCACCCTTCTCTTGCTGGCAGCCGTGAAGATCATTCTGGGCCCGCGCGACATGGCATCAGCCAAGGCTCCCCTGCCCGCGGCGAGTGGTGACATTGAAAGAGTGCCGCCGCGGACCCTTGAGGCTCAGGGGGTCACTGTTCGGTACGGCGGGACAACGGCTGTGGACTCGGTCGATCTGGTCCTTCGGCCCGGCAAGATTCTCGGCCTCATTGGACCGAACGGTGCGGGTAAGACGTCATTCATCGATGCGATCACGGGCTTCACGCGACCGGCTGCTGGCAAGATCCTGCTCGATGGTGCGGATGTGACCGGGTGGTCCACTACCCGCCGTAGCCGCGCCGGTGTCGGCCGATCCTTCCAAGCCCTCGAGCTCTTTGAGGACATGACGGTGGTGGACAACCTCCGCGCCGCGAGTGAGCCGCGTGACTTCCTCTCGTACCTGCGCGATCTCGTCTGGCCAGTGCAGGCACCGATGCCCGCTGCGGTTGTCAACGCGGTCCAGGAATTCAAGTTGGTGGATGACTTGCCGCACGGGGTCGATGACCTGTCCTACGGCAAGAGGCGCCTCCTTGCGATCGCCCGCGCTGTGGCGGCGCAGCCGAGCGTCCTCCTACTCGATGAACCAGCGGCAGGCCTGAATGAGGCTGAGACCCGCGAACTCGCCCACTTGGTCAAACGACTGGCGGATGACTGGGGAATGTCGGTCCTGCTAGTGGAGCATGACGTGAACTTCGTCATGTCGGTGTGCGACGAGGTAGTGGTCCTCGACTTCGGGCGCAAGATCAGCCAGGGTGCACCAGCCGATGTGCGCAACGACCCGGCGGTCATTGCCGCATACCTCGGCGAAGAGGATCCTGAGGAGGCGGCTCACCATCAGGCCGACCTCAAGGCCGCAACGCAGAGCACGGAGGGGTCATGACCGCGACGGCAGTTGAGTCAACCACCGTCCTAAAGGCGATCGGACTCTCGGTCGGCTACGTCGGCCAGCCGGTTGTGCGCGATGTGAGTCTTGAGGTCCGCTCGGGTGAGGTCGTCTGCATTCTCGGCCCCAATGGTGCGGGCAAGACCACCACCCTCCTGGGCCTCACGGGCGTGCTGCCGATCATGGCCGGATCAGTGGACATGTTCGGTTCGACGGCCTTGCTCCCATTGCACCGCCGGGCCCGCATGGGATTGTCCTTCGTGACCGAGGAGCGCTCCGTCATCAAGAGCCTGAGTACGCGCGACAACATCCGCTGCGCGGGCCTTGAGCCAGCCAGTGTGCTCGAACTCTTCCCGGAACTCGAACCGCGACTCAACACACGTGGGGGACTACTCTCCGGTGGCGAGCAGCAGATGCTCACGCTGGGCCGGGCGTTGGCGCGCAAGCCCCGTCTCCTCATTGCCGACGAGTTGTCCCTTGGCCTCGCCCCGCTGATCGTCGACCGGTTGCTGCGCGCGGTTCGTGATGCTGCCGACCAGCGGGGAGCTGGCGTACTGATGGTCGAGCAGCACGCCCGCAAGGCTCTGACCTATGCCGATCGGGCAG
>JBILVH010000212.1:0-3612 GCA_044370555.1 Candidatus Nanopelagicales bacterium | reverse complement strand
TCGCGTGGCCGAGTAGTTCCTGGACCATCCGAAGATCCGCACCCCCGTCCAGCACGTGGGTGGCCGCACTGTGCCGCAGAGCGTGGGGTGAGGCGTCGGGTGCACCCGGAACGAGACGGAGCACACGTCCGAGCGCGCCTCGGACGGTACGGGGGTCGATCCGGCCTCCGCGCGCCCCGAGGAAGGCAGCGGCACCGCTGCGGTCGTTGGCAATCCGCGGCCGCACCGCGAGCCACTCCTCGAGGGCGTCATCGGCGGGGATGCCGAAGGGCACGGTGCGCTCCTTAGCGCCCTTGCCGAGGACCCGCACGACGCGACGCCTCCGATCGATGTCGCCGAGGTCGAGTCCGCATAACTCGAAGACCCGGATCCCGGTCGCATAGAGCAATTCGATGAGCGCGCGGTCACGGATGTGGATGGGATCCTCGTCATCGGCTCGCAACGCTGCGACGTCCATGAGTTCACCGACCTGGTCCGCGGTGAGCACCGTGGGCAGGGTGCGGTGCGCGCGAGGTGGGATGAGTGCTGCGCCCACATCGTGCGACGTGAGTCCCCGCGCGGTCGCCCACGCCGTGAAGGTGCGCACGGCCGCGGCACGTCGCGCCAGGCTGGTACGACTGAGCCCGCGTTCTGCCTGCTCGCCGAGCCACGCCCGCAAGGTGTGCAACTCGATGTCAGCCAGGCCTACGGGGCCGCCCGCTCCCGCGAAGGTGAGCATCGCTGTCACGTCCGCGACATAGGCACGCACCGTGTGGGCACTGCGGCCGCGCTCGGCAGCGAGGTGCTCGCTGAATCGAAGGACGATCTCGCGCAGGTGCTCCGGCAGCGCAGCGGCGTCGACGACCGCTGCTCCTGCCGCAGAACCACCTGCGCGACCAGCCATGACTCCATCGTGGACCCTGCGATGGTCCCCGTCAGGTAGCCGCCCCGCCTGATTTGGCCCAACCGTCTGCGGTACGCCGGACTAGACCGAGCACCTGAAGTCGGCCGAGTGCGGCCACGACCTCCGCCATGGGCAGGCCCCCGGTCCGTGAGATCGCCTGTGCGGACACACCGCGCCGCAACGGCACCGCGTCGAAGACCCGCGCCTCGCGCAGCGGGAGTCCGTCACCCGGTCGACTCCGAGGCGAGTCGTGCGCATCACCCTCGGTCACCCCCGCGGGATGTGCGGCGGGCCGCGGCACCCCGGCGGTGGCCGCACCTGCGAAGCCCGACTCAGTCGGGTGAAGGCCGAGTGCCTTCAGCACGTCATCGGCACCGGTGACCAGGTGCGCGGTGCCCTGCTGCACCATCCGGTGACACCCGGCGGACACCGCTGACGTGACCGGTCCCGGAACGGCAAGGACGGGTCGACCGAGGGCATCTGCCTCGTGCGCGGTGCTCGCCGCACCCGACCGCAGCGCCGCCTCGACGACGACGGTGCCGCGGGTCAGTGCGGCGATCAACCGGTTGCGGCTGAGGAAGCGCTGCCGCATCGCCGCCGCCCCCGGCGGCGACTCCGAGACGATCACGCCATCGTCGGTGACCTGCGCGAGAAGTGCGTCGTGCGAGCGCGGGTATACGACATCGACTCCGCATGCTAGGACGCACACGGTGACACCCCCTGCTGCCAGGGCACCGCGGTGTGCGGCCGCATCGATTCCGAACGCTCCGCCGGAGATGACCGCGCAGCCGCTCGAGACGAACTGCGCACTCCACGTCCTAGCGACCTGCTCACCATAGGCCGTTGCATTACGCGTACCGACCACCGCGATGGATCGCAGTGCGAGGAGGCGCAGATCAGCGGCACCGCGCACCCACAGCAGCAGAGGAGCACGATCGCCGAGGTCATCGAGTTGACTAGGCCACTCCGGCGTGCCCGGTCGGACGATCCGCGCACCGCATCGGACGGTAGCGGCCAGATCGGCTCGCACGACCTCGTCGGGATCACGATCGGCCAGGCGGGCCTGCAATCCGGCCAGGGTGCGCACCGGTGACCAGCCCCTGATCACCTCGTGGGCCGCACGCTGCGCCCCCACCTCCTGCACCCGCAGGGCTAGGGCGGAGTCGACCGGTTCGCTCAGGCGGCTCAGCAGTATCCGCGCCCACAGGTCGTCGTCAACGTCGAGACGCGACCACGTCTGCGACTCGGCAGCCGCACTCATGCGGCCCACGCCGTGGCGTCGCCGCGCAGCGTCCAGGCGGCGGTGACTTGGTCTTCATCGGGCTGGTCGAGGCCGGCAAGATCGGCGAGTGTCCACGCCACCCGGAGGATCCGATCGGCGCCCCGGAGCGTGACCTGCTGGGTGAGCAGCGCCCGGCGCACCACCGCCATGCCACCTGCGGCCGCAGGCCATCTGCGGCGCAGCACGGGCCCGGGGACATCCGCATTACACAGGTAGCCGTCCGAACTGAGGCGGGTGCGCGCGCGCTCCCGCGCGGCCGCGACACGCTCGCGCACCAGCGCGGTGGGTTCACCGAAGTCATCGGCCACGGTCGCGGCCCCAGGCGGCTCCAGCACGATGCGAAGGTCGAATCTGTCCATCAGCGGCCCGGAGAGCCGCGCCGCGTACCGGCGCCGCTCCAACGACGTGCACGTGCATCGATCGGCGCGGCCCTGCCCGAGGCCACATGGACACGGGTTGGCGGCAAGCACTAACTGGAACCGTGCCGGCAGGCGAACGGCGATCCCCGATCGCGCGATGGCGGCTGTGCCGGATTCGAGGGACTGGCGCATGGCCTCCAGAGCACTGCGATCGAACTCGGGGGCCTCGTCCAGGAAGAGCACTCCGCGGTGCGCGAGCGTCACCAACCCCGGCCGGATCCGACTCAACGACCCGCCTCCCACCAACGCCACCTCGCTCACGGTGTGGTGCGGAGCCTCGAACGGTGGGCGGCGCACGAGACCGTCGCACACCGGGAGCAGGCCGAAGGCCGATCGGATCGAGGTCACTTCCAGGGCCGCCTCGTCGTCGAGGTCCGGCAGCAGGCCGGGCAATCGCTCCGCCAGCAGGGTCTTCCCGACACCCGGCATACCCACCATCGCAAGGTTGTGGCCGCCGGCCGCCGCCACCTCCAGAGCCCAACGCGCCTCCGACTGCCCGCGCACGTCGGCGAGGTCGGGGGCATCCCGCGGCACGCTCACGGCCGCGGGTACGTCGACCGTCTCGGGGACCCCGACACCGCGCAGCAGGGCGACCACATGCGACAGGGAATCGACCGGGATCACCGCGACCCCCGGGATGAGCGCCGCCTCGGCCGCATTCACCCTAGGCACGATCAGGCGCACCGGCTCCCCGCGGCTCTCACGTCGCGCGGCGAGTGCCATCGCGATGCAGCCGCGCACCGGTCGCACGCGGCCGTCGAGGCTGAGTTCACCGAGGATGACGTGTGCGGCGGCGGCCGCACTCGGCACCTGGTCGGTGGCTGCGAGGACTGCGATCGCCACGGCGAGGTCGAGGCCGGATCCGCGCTTATGCACATCAGTCGGCAGGAGGGCGACCGTGATCTTGTGGTTGGGCCACGTGCATTCGCTGTTGACCACGGCAGCTCGCGCGCGATTGCGCGACTCACCCACCGCGGTGTCTGGTAGTCCGACGATCGTCATACCGGGTAGGCCATCGCCGACGTCAG
>JBILVH010000210.1:0-3659 GCA_044370555.1 Candidatus Nanopelagicales bacterium | reverse complement strand
GCATGTCGGGAATCTCGGCACGTGGCAGGTGATCCGCGATCTCGACGCCATCCGAGGCGCGCTCGGTGAGCGTCAGATCACCCTGTGGGGCATGAGCTATGGCACGACAGTCGGCCGTGCCTACGCGCAGGCGTTCCCCTCGCGACTGCGCGCACTTGTGCTCGATGGCGCCATCGATCCCGCACCCAGCATCCACTCCTACATGCGCGAGCACATCTGGAGCGACCTGACGGCCGTGCAGCGCATGCTGGGCGCGTTCGGTGGTCGCTACACCAGGACCTACAACCAGGCCATGCGGTACCTCGAAGAGAACGTGCTGACCTTCCAAGGAGACAAACTCACTCGCTGGGAGTTCGGCGGCGCCATGCAGGGGCTGGCCACACGTGAAGGATCCTGGCCTGTTGCCATCGAGTTGCTCGACTTAGTCGGGCGCGCCCTCGCAGACCCGCGCGAACGCACGGCCGAGCGCGGCCAGCGGCTCACCGAACTCGCGAAGATCGGCCAATCGCCGGAGTGGGCGCTAGGACCACTCCCGTCTCAAGCGAAGGCGTCCAGCGATTTCTTCTCCATCCTCGGCTTCGTGAATTGCAGCGATATGCACGACCGGCCCACCGTGGAAGCCCTCGCCCGAGCCGGGAGCGAGGCGATCGGCGTCGGGGGCACGACCTACCTGCTCCCCGTCCTCACCGAAGGCTCGCAGTGCGCCGGGCTGCCGCCACTGGGCCAATCGCTCCCCGGGCTGACGGGCATCCTGCGGCTGTCACCTCGACCCGTGGTCATCAATGCCATCGCCGACAACGCCACTCCCTACCTGGGTGCTCGTGAGCTTGCGAACGCCTTCGCTCGGGCGCCGATGGTTGTTTACGACGGGACGCAGCACGTCGCCTACGGCCGCACCTCCGCGTGCATCGACAGGCCTGTGACGAACTACCTCGTCTCCCTCACCCTGCCGCCGCGATCAACGGTGTGCCCGTTGGCGTGGCGCGCACCCGCCAGGACCTGAGACCAAGCATTACCTCTGGTTCCGCTTTGGCTGCTCCATAGACATGGCGAACTTCGCGCGTTCTCGATGGCGAATCCATGCAGCGCTCAGCCGCGGCCGTGAGCCGTTGACGGCGCGCACGGTCTAGGTGCGGCGCAACAGGTGGTCGGTGCCGCCCTCCGGCCGGGCCGGAGAGCGAGGGATCCTGGAAGGCTAGGCGCACTCCCGGAGGGTCGTGCACCTCACCGTGGTCGATACGGAGGTCCGCAGCGTGCCGAACTCCTGACCGGGCCGAAAGAACGTGGTCCCGATGTAGGAGTTCAGGGCTCGCACGAAGCGCGAGTTGTTGACGATGCTCACATCCCCGGTGATGCGGAGTCGGTCGGTTCGCGCCCAGCGGGTGCCAACCTTCACGACCTTGCCCTTGGTGGCCCGGACGGTCACGTTGACGACATCGAACAGGGCGACTCGGCTCCCATTGATCGCTTCGTACTCGTCCTGGAAGGTGATACGACCTGTCCGCAGGCCTGCTTTCGTGGTGTAGCTGAGGTAGGGCGCCCCAAGGTCAATCCGGTTCAGGGAGGCGCCGATGGCGAAGGTCCCGGAGTACTTCACCAGCCCGCGTTGGACGGCCGGGACGGCGGGGAACCCGAACACCTTGGCGTCCGAGGTCACGCGGAAGGTCGCAGGCCTGAACGCCTGGAACTGGACACCCACGATCGACGCCTCCGAATACACGGAGGGCACCATTGTGATCGACATCGACCCCTTGACGGTAGACGACGTTGCAGCCTGTGCTGGTGTGGCCGACATGCCCAACCCCGCACACAGTGCCGCCGCCGCGGTAACGGCCAGGAGTCGTCCGGTCGTGCGCATGGGGCCTCCGATTAACGTTCGGGCGCTGGCTCGCGCTCCCGCCCCCTGCTCTGCTGTGCACCATGCTCGCACATGGATCGGGTTGATGCAGCCTCATGCGGCCGGGGAGTCAGCCACCGATCGTGAAGGTGCCCCACGCGCCGTCAGGGCCCTGGTCGACCGTGAAGAACTCTCGATTGCCGATCGTGTCACCCGCGCTCGCCCACAGCGTGTAGAGCCCCGCGGGAGCCCTCTCGCTGATGTCCACGGTGACTTCGTAGATGCCGTCCTGGGCATCGCCGGAGATGCGAGTCGGCTCGCCGGAGCTCATCCACAGTTCGCCGGTCGCCAAGTCGACGAGGAAACCGTTCGGGCCGAACGCCCACGGGACGACGTACGCCACGCCGGACTCGTCGGTGGCCCGCCAGCGGATGGTCACGGTGCCGCCGGGAGTGACCTCGGAATCGGTCACCGTCATCTCCGAGACGACCGGTGCACTCGCATCATCGGAGCCACCCGTGACCATGAAGGTGCGAGTGACGTCGTCCGTGAAACGTCCGTCGCTGAAGAGCGCGCTGTTGAACAGCGAGTCGATCGCGTTGAATCGCACGCCGTACTCCCCGTTCGGAGCAGTGGCGGGCACGAGGCACTCAGCCCGGAACTCGGCTGAGGTAGGAGTGGTGCCTGTGACGGTGACCGGGACTTGGAACCCGCACCAGAGGACCCAGCCGGGGGCACCGGTGAGGTAGATCCACGAGCCAGCGCTCGTGGTCGGATCCGAACTTGGCGAGCCGACGCCCGAAGGGTCGGTCACCCGCCATGTCACAACCAGGGTCTCGCCCGCGGTGACTGTCGCCGGGACAGTTATGTCCTCGAAGGTCGGGCCGTCGCGGTCGATGCGGCAACTGCCGACCACGGTCTCGGCATCCTCAGCGCAGGCGTCCCCGCGCGTGCCGGCGACGAGTCGGTCGCGGCCTGTTCCGCCCGACATCGCGTCCGCACCGGGCCCGCCGTGAACGCTGTCGCGGCCGCCATCGCCGCTGAGGACGTCGCGGCCGATATTGCCGCGGATGTCGTCGTTGCCGGGGCCCCCGATGAGGGTGTCGTTGCCGCCGCCACCGACCAACACGTCGTTGCCGCCGAGGCCGCAGATCACGTCGTCCCCCGGGGTGCCCACGAGCCGGTCCGGTCCGGAGGTGCCCGTGATGGTGCAGGCGCCGTCGTCGGTCTCGGCGGGGGTCGCGGCGGCCCCGTTTGCCGTGCCCGCGAGGGTGAGGGAGGCCACGGCAAGCGCCAATACGGCGTTGAACGCCGAGCGGCGGGTCACTGTCCAGCGGTTACGTGGCCCGCGGTTGACCGACTTCATTGCGACTCCATCCCCGTGCTTCACTTCGACTCCATCCCCGTGCGCCCTGGGTGCGATTGCATCCCTAGACCTGTTTCCGCCGCGCCCGCGCACTCGGATGCACCCGGAATCGGATGCTTCCCGGCCGAAGTCGGATGCTTCCCGGCCGAAGTCGGATGCTCCCCGGCCGAAGTCGGATGCTCCCTCTGCGAGACAAGTCTGCGCCACGTTCGTCGCTCCCGCACCCCGGGCTCCCGCCCCCAGGCCTCACGGTGTCAAAACGCTTCAGAAAGTGCGTCGTTTTGACACCGTGAGGCATTGGGGGGTCGGGGCTGGGGTCAGTCTCGTGACCGGCGCCGACCCCGTGACCGGCGCCGACCCCGTGACCGGCGCCGACCCCGTGGCGGTGCGTCGGGTCACCGGAGTGCGCGAAACCCGCTGCGCGCCGCACCGGTCACCCCTATCGTCGCACTCACG
>JBILVH010000209.1:0-3660 GCA_044370555.1 Candidatus Nanopelagicales bacterium | reverse complement strand
GACGAGGTCCTCGGCATCTTGGGCCTTGAATCCGTGGCGAGGAAACGGCCGAAGGGTTTCTCGCTGGGCATGTCGCAGCGCCTCGGCCTGGCCGGGGCGATCCTCGCCGAACCCCAAGCGCTCATGTTGGACGAGCCGGCGAATGGGCTCGACCCGCAGTCGATCACCTGGCTGCGCGAGTTCCTGCGTCACTACGCGGCCCAGGGTCGGGCGGTGCTCGTGTCGAGTCATCTGCTCAGCGAGATGCAGTTAATGGCTGATCGCGTCGTTGTCATCGCCAAGGGGCGGCTGATCGCCGACGGCACCGTCGATGAGTTGGTCTCGGGGAGCGTTCGCTCCGATGTGCTGATCCGCTGCTCTGACCCGGGCACCCTGCGTTCGCTGCTCTCCGGCGAGGGCATCCACGCGGTCCTCGAGGGCGTTGATGGCCTCGCCATCTCGGGGGCCGACACCGACCGCATCGGCGAGGCGGCATTCCGCGCCGGGGTTGTCGTGCGCGAACTCACCGCACGCCGCGCGAGCCTCGAGGAGGCGTTCCTCGAACTCACCGGCGACGAGCAACAGTTCCGGACGGGCGGGGGGACCTTCGCATGATCGGCGTCCTGCGCTACGAGCGACTGCGTCTCACGACGATCCGCTCGACGTGGATCATGGCGGGCGTTGCGGTGCTGGTCGCGGCTGCGATCAGCTTCCTGTTCACGTTCTTCGCGTCGAGCAATGACTTCATCACGACGATCCCCTTCGGCCCGGCCGGGGAGAACACCGATGGGCCGCCCCTCGGCATCCTCAACGCGGGCACCCTGACATTCGCGTCGATCTTCCTCGGCGTTGTCGCAGCCCAGGCGATCGGTCAGGAGTACCGCCACGGCATCATCCGACTCACGCTCACCCAGTTCCCCCAGCGCAACCGGGTGATGCTTGGAAAGTTGCTTGTGATCGTGGTCTTCCTTGCCCTGACGGCAGTCGTGGTCCTGCTCGGCTTCTACCTCGGTGGGCTTCTCGGTGCGGTGCTGCAGGGCAAGTCGGTGACATTCGATCCAGGCTCCGACATCCCGCTGTCGGTCCGCGCGGTCCTGTTCGTGGTGCTCTACGGGCTCTTCGGCTTCGCGCTCACCGCCATCACGCGCAACCTGCCGATCGGGGTGGTCATCCCGATCGTGCTCGCGCTGCTCGCCGAGACCCTCATCATTCTGATCGCCGGCCTCGCGAACTGGACCTGGGTCGCCGACGTGCTGCCCTTCGCCAACGGTCAGGCGGCAATCCTGACGTCGGGTGAGGTGTGGAGGCACCTCGGTGTCTTCGGCCTCTGGTCGCTCGGGCTCCTCGCGATCGGCTGGGTGCTCTTCGACCGGCGCGACGCCTGATCTTGCCGCGACTGCTCCTCTTCGTCGCCGTCGGCGGTGTGCTCGGCGCCCTTGCGCGAGCTGCGCTGATCGCCCTCGCGTCGGCGTCAGCGGCGTCCGATGCTGCCGCGGTGCTCGTGATCAACGTGATCGGCAGCGCGGTGGCGGGGTTCCTCGCGGCGCGCATCGCGGACCGCATGTCCGACCGGGCCCGCGCCTTCGTCTTTGCCGGCGTCCTGGGTGGGTTCACCACGTTCTCAGCGGTGAGCGTCGACGCCGTCACGGCATCCGGCGGTGACGGGGTAGCTCCCGGCATCACCGCGGTGATCACGCTCGGGGTCGGGGTGATCGCTCCCGTCGTCGCCGCGTGGGTCGGCCTGCGACTCGGTCGGGTGCCGCGGTGATCGAGATCCTCCTCGTGTCGCTGGGCGCTGCGGTCGGGGCCCCGCTGCGGTTCTGGCTGGACCAGCGGTTGCCGCGGCACGTCATCCCGTGGGGTGTCCTGATCGCGAACGTCGTCGGGTCGTTCGCACTCGGCGTAGTCAGCGGGCACACCGGGTCGACGGCCTACCTCCTGTTCGGCACCGGATTCGCCGGGTCACTGACGACCATGTCGGGTCTGGCCATCGACTCGATCGGGCTCGTGCGCACGATGCCGCGATGGGGTGTGCTCAACGTGGTGGCGACGCTTGCGCTAGGAGTCGCGGCGGCCGCCCTCGGCGTTGCGCTCGGTTGACCGACCGGTCCGCAGGGTGCGTGTCGGCGTCACGATGACGTCGACGGTCCCGTCCCAGGGTTGCGCCGCGAGTCCGTCGAGCACTTCGCCGTCGAAGAGCAGCGCGACGCGCAGCGGTCCACCGGCGTTCACGTCGGGCAACGATTCGAGTACCCGGTCGTAGTAGCCACCGCCCTGCCCGATGCGCACACCGCTCACCGGGTCGGCCGCGGTTGCCGGGATGATCAAGACCTCGGCCGCGTCCAGGGTGACGGCCGGGCCGATGGGCTCGACGATGCCCCAGGGCCCGGGGCGGCTCTCGACCGACGTGCTCCACTCCACCCAATCCAGGCGGCGCTCCCCGGCGATCCGGGGCACGAGGATCCGGCAGCCGCGATCGCTGAGGGTCTCGAGCAGCGGGCCCGTCGGCGGTTCAGCTGGCAGGGGGAGGTACGCCGTGACACACGCGGTGCTCGGCATCTCCGGCAGCGCGAGAACCCGGTCGCGCAGGGCGGCCCCCGCCGCTTCGACCTCGGCGGGATTGCGGGAGGCCCGGGCCGCGCGGACCTCGCGGCGGATCCGCGCCTGCCGCTCCGCCTGCTCACGCCAGAGGTTCGTCACGCTGACATACTGCCGCTCGTCCATGCCGCGCATCTAGGGTGAGGTCCATGGCCGTCACGAAAGCAGTCGTCCCTGCCGCAGGCCTCGGAACCCGCTTCCTCCCGGCCACGAAGGCGACGCCCAAGGAGATGTTGCCCGTCGTCGACAAGCCGGCTATCCAGTACGTCGTCGAGGAGGCCGTTGCGGCGGGCCTCGACGACATCCTCTTCATCAGCGGTCGGGGCAAGCGGGCGCTCGAGGATCACTTCGACCGCAATGTCGAGCTGGAGACCGTCCTAGCGGCGAAGGGTGACGGTGAGCGGCTCGCAGCGGTCGCCGACGCGACCGACCTCGCGCGGGTGCACTACGTGCGACAGGGCGACCCACTCGGCCTCGGCCACGCGGTTCTCGCGGCGAAGTACCACGTCGGCCACGAGCCCTTCGCGGTGCTGCTCGGCGACGATCTGATCGATGCGCGCGACCCGCTGCTGACGACGATGCTGGCCGTGCGCGAGCAGTTCGGCGGTTCCGTCGTCGCGCTCATGCGAGTGCCCGCCGACCAGGTCTCGCTCTACGGGTGCGCCGCCGTTCAGGGTGACGGCGACGTCGTGGACATCACCGATCTCGTCGAGAAGCCAGCGGTCGAGGACGCGCCGAGCGACCTGGCGATCATCGGTCGTTATGTGCTCGACCCGGCTGTCTTCGAGGTGCTTGAACGCACCAAACCTGGCCGCGGCGGCGAGATCCAGCTCACCGACGCGTTGCGCGCGCTCACCACCATGTCGCCGGGCGACGGCGGCGGGGTGCGCGGGGTCGTCTTCCACGGCCGGCGCTACGACACGGGTGACAAGTTGTCCTACTTGCAGGCGGTCATCACGATCGCAGCAGACCGGGACGACCTCGGGCCGCCCTTGCGCGCGTGGCTCCGCGAGTTCGTGGAGCGGTCATGAGGTCGGTCGAGGAGCATCTGCGGCAGGTGCTCGCGGACATCGAACCGCTTGA
>JBILVH010000208.1:0-3693 GCA_044370555.1 Candidatus Nanopelagicales bacterium | reverse complement strand
CGGGAGCGTCGGGCAGCGCGAAGAACACTGCGGTCGCTCCGGCTGCGCCCAGCAGCAGTTGTCCCTCCGCGCCGATGTTCCACAGTTGCATGCGCAGTGCGAAGGCGACTGCGAGTCCGGTGAGCATGAGCGGCGCAGCTCGCAAAAGCGTGGCGGTAAGGCCGCGTGTGCTGCCTAACGACGATTCGAACATGCTGACGTAGGCGGAGATGGGGGAGATGCCCGCCACCCACAGCACCAGCCCGCCCGTGACCAGCCCCAGCAGGACCGCGACGATGGGGACGAACACTCGCCGGGCCGGGGTCACCGTCGCGCGGCGTTCCCACCGGAGCGCGAAACTCATTGCTCCTCCTTCTCGATGGCCCCGGTCATGAGTTCACCCAGCTTGGTGCGAGTGGCGTCCGCCGCGGACAACTCCGCGATCAGGCGCCCCGCCACCATGACGAGGATGCGGTCACAGATCTCGAGCAACTCGTCGAGGTCCTCACTGATCACCAGGACCGCGCCGCCGGCATCCGCGACAGCGATCAACCGCTCGCGAACAGCCGTCGCCGACACCACATCAAGACCTCGACTCGGCTGACTCGCAACCACGATGTGCGGATCGCGGCTCATCTCACGAGCGGTGATGACACGCTGCTGGCCGCCGCCGGAGAGGGCACCGGCGAGGACAGTAGGGGCAGCGGGGATGCGGAAGTCCTCCACCAGCGGCAGGGCGTCGCGCTGCAGCGTGCGCGGCGAGATCCACCAGGGGTTGTAGTCGCCTTGGCGGTAGCGGCGCATCGCGAGATTGGAAGCGATCGGCATCGAGCCGACCAACCCCGTACCGAGGCGGTCCTCCGGGATGTAGGCGATAGTCGCCGACTCCGTGCTGCGGGTGCCGCTCGCGAGTGGGGCAGTCCCTGCGACGGAATCGGCGAGTGCCCGTTGACCGTTCCCACTGACGCCGGCGACGCCGACGACTTCGCCGCCGCGCAGGACGAGATCGGCTCCGCGCAGCGAGTTGCGGTCATCGCCGCCGGATCGAGCGCCGATCAGTTCCAGCAGCACCGGGCCCGCCTGCACACTGGATCGTCGGCTCGCACCCATCTGGGTCTCCTCACCCACCATGAGACGGGCCAGATCGCGCGCCTCGAGGCCGTGGGCCGAAGCATCCGCGACCACTCTGCCCCCTCGAAGCACGGTCAGGTGATCGGCGACGGCCGCAACCTCGCCGAGCCGATGGCTGACGAACACCACGGCCTTGCCGCCGTCAGCCAGGGTTCGCAGTGCGGCGAACAACTGCTCTGCCTGCTGCGGAGTGAGGACTGCTGTCGGTTCGTCGAGGATCAGCACATCCATGCCGCGATAGATGAGTTTGAGGATCTCGGTCTGCTGCTGCTGCCCGACGACGAGATCTTGGACCCGCGTGCGGGGCGAAAGGTGGAATCCGAGCGAGGCAGACAGTTCCTCGATACGTCGCTCGGCCTTGCGGTCGGCGCGATCCTTCGTGCCGAGCACGATGCTCTCGGTCACGGTGAAGGGGGGCACGAGCCGGAAGTCCTGATGGACGACGCCGATGCCGGCCTTCAGGGAGTCCTTGGGCCCGCGAAAGGTCACGCGTCGCCCGGCCACAGTGATCTCCCCGGCGTCCGGCCGGTACTGCCCGCACAGCATGGAGATGAGGGTCGACTTGCCCGCACCGTTCTCGCCGAGAAGTGCGTGAATGCGCCCGCGACGCAATTCGATGTCGACTCCGTCGACGGCGCGAAGGCCGCCGAAGCTCTTGGTCATGCCGGTAGCCCGGAGGGCGATCGCCTCCGGGCTACCGGTCCCTGAACCCGCGGGTTCCGTGCTGTTCAGCGCGGCTCCTCTAGGAAGGGATCGTGCCGTCCACGCCCTCGACGAGGAACGTCATGTTGTCGAGAACCTCGACGCCTTCCCACTTCTCACCGGCCTTGAGGACCTCCTTGCCGGTGTTGTCCTTCAGTGGTCCCGTGAACGGGACAATGGAGCCGTCCGTGAGCCCTGCGATCGCCGCATCGGCTGCTGCGACAGCCTCGGACGAGGCAGCTGGATTGATCGGCGCCATACCGGTGCCCTTGTCCTGCAGCGTTCCAACGTACACCTGGCTCTTCCAGGTCCCGTCCTGCGTGCTCTTGACCGCGTTGACGGCGAAGGCGCTCCAGTTGTTGACCGACCCCGACAGGTAGGCATCCGGGGCGAAGGCGCTCGTGTCCGCCTCGGAACCGAGTCCCCAGACCCCGGCCTTCTCGGCGCCAAGCAGGGCACCGACCGAGTCCTCGTACTGCGCGATGACGTCGGCACCGGCTGCCGCGAGAGCTTCTGCAGCCTGGGTCGACTTGGGCGGGTCGTACCAGGTGCCCGTGAAGACGGCCTTGACAACGATGCTCTTGTCTACCGACTGCGCACCCAGGGCATAGGCGTTGATGGCTGCGACCACGGTGGAGATGGGGTTCGCGGCGACGAAGCCGAGCGTCTTGGTCTGAGTTATCTTCGCTGCCAAGGCACCGAGTGCGTAGCGCACGATCCAGTTATCAGAGAACGCCACCGTCACGTTCGCCGGGGCCGCCTCTTCCTGGATCCACGGACCGATGACCACGAAGTTGACATCAGCATGCTTCTTCGCGGCCTCGAGGACGAACGGCTGGTAGCCGAAGGCTGTCGCGAAGATCAACTTGTTGCCCTTGCTGATCAGGTCTTCGATGACCCCAGCCGCCTCAGCGGTCTCGGGGATGGGCTCGACGGTTGACGTCGTCGCGCCGGTCTCGGCTTCGACCGCCTGGCGAGCGTTGTCCCACGCGAGAGTCCAGCTGGACCCCTTGAGCGGCGAGACGTAGATGAAGCCAACCTGCGTTCCCGCTGCACCCGATGTCGTGGGTGCAGCCGAGGAGGACGTGCCTCCGCTGGTGGGTGAGGACCCACCACCGGAGCCGCATGCTGCCAGCGCCACCGCAGTGGCCGCTGCAGCAGCAATCGTATATATGCGCTTCATGGGGAACCTTCCGTGATGGGACAGGACTCAGTGAGCAGACTGTGGAGCATTTTTCAATCCGCGTCAAGCATTTCCAGAAAGATTGAAAGCAGGGTGCACTTACTTGACGCGCGAGATCTCGCCGTAGATGCCGGGTCGACGCCACTTCAGATGGCCCGGGATCGTCCGGTAGGGCGCGGGGACGATCAGTTCTTCGTCGGTCTCGCGCAACCACCTCAAACGGTCCAGGTCGAGCTCGGCCGTCAGGATGCCCGGGTCGTGGCTTTCGGCAAGGACGCGCTCGGGCGAGCAGATCATTGCGATGCCCGCGGTCAGGCCGGATCCGTGCCGCGGCAACTCCACATCGGTGGGCGCGAAGTGGGCCGCGACAGACCGGTCCATCAAGTTCACCGTCGTGGCCGTGTACATGTGATTCTCGATCGCGCGCGCCCGGACCAGCGTGCGCCAGTTGTCGGTGTACCCGAGTTCGTCGATCAGCAGGCCACTCGGGATGAGTAGCACCTCTGCACCTTTCAATGCGTAGATGCGGGCGATCTCCGGCAGGTGCACCTCGCTGCAGATGGAGATCGCCAGTTTGCCCCAGCCCATGTCAAAGACGGGGAACTCCTCGGCTTCGACGTATTCGAAGTTCCACTGCGGTCCGGACCGGTAGATGTACGGGCCCTCCGGGTGTGTACGCAGGTATTGGCCCACTGTTG
>JBILVH010000250.1:0-3068 GCA_044370555.1 Candidatus Nanopelagicales bacterium | reverse complement strand
GATATCTCCCCGCACCGACTCCGAGCAGGTAGGACGCGATCAACGCACCCCGCATCCGGGCATCCGGCAGGCCGATGGCGTTCACGACGCGGTCGAGCAGTGACAACTCGATGTACTCGGTGAGGCTGCCGAGGATCCGGCTCAGATCGGGGGCGGCCCGGCCGGCCGCACCACCGGCCCGCAGCAATGACTCGAGATTCGCTCGCACCTCGTCATCGCCGAGGGTCGCGAAGGTGAGGCGCACAAGCCGCTCCCCCAGCCCGTCGATCCCCGGAGCAAGCAGGGCTGGCACTGCCGATGCGGGGTCGTAGGGAAGCCGCAGCATCGCGGCGAAGAGTTGCTCCTTGCTGTCGTAGTACTGCTTCAAGACGGTGGGCGCGACCCCGGCGGCCGCGGCCACACCCTTGAGCGAGCTGCGCGCGTAACCGCCGACGGCGAAGGCTGCGCGCGCCGCGTCCAGCAGTGCGGCGCGGGGGTCTTCGACGGCCATAGCGGCACTCTATGGCCGCTCTCCGGCAGTCGCCGGGAGGGTCCTGCGCCTACTGCCCGAGGTGGAGGCGGGCGAAGGCGAGCGACTCGGCGAGGTCGGCGGCACGCTCCATGCGCGAGCCCGCGCGTCGGGTGGAGACCTCGACGACCACCGTGCCCGAGAAGCCGCGCGCAGCGAGCAGGGTGAGGACCTCCCGGCACGGTTGCGTGCCTCGGCCGGGGAGCAGGTGCTCATCGCGCGCCGACCCGGACCCGTCGGCGAGGTGCACATGATCGAGTCGGTCACCGAGGTCGATGGCCATCTCGATGGCGTCGACTCCCGCGACAGCAGTGTGGGAGAGATCGAGGGTCGTGTGTTGGTAGTCCTCGAGTCGTACGTCCCAGCCCGGCGTGTAAGCGGCAACCTCCCGGGCCCGCGCACGCCACGGGAACATGTTCTCGACGGCGAAGTGCACCTCGGTCTCGTCCGCCATTCGGGCTAGTCCTGCGACGAACCCGCGACCGTACTCGCGCTGCCACCTGAACGGTGGATGCACGACGACGGTGCGAGCATCGAGTGCCTCCGCGACCTCGCGTGCACGCACCAACTTGCCCCAGGGTTCGGTGCCCCAGACGCGCTGGGTGATCAGGAGGCACGGCGCATGCACGGCAAGGATCGGAACGCTGAACTCGTCGCGCAGTCGGCGCAGGGCATCGAGATCCGAACTAGCCGCATCGACCCCGACCATGATCTCAACGCCGTCGTACCCGAGCGCAGATGCGAGTTCGAATGCGGCCGCGGTTGGCTCCGGGTAGACCGATGAAGTCGACAGCGCTACTTTCACGCCCGACGCCAGCGGTCGGTGATCACGGTCGTGACGCCGACGAGAACAGCACCAACGGCCCCGATCCCCACCGCAACACCGGTGCCTGCGTCGAGATCGGCGTGCAGATCGAAGAATGTTGCCGCGAACGGTATGGCGAAGACCGCGACGAAGCCGAGGATCATCGCGACCACGATGCCGATCCGCAGCGGGTTCAGGGGGCGGGCCGACTGGGTGAGAACCGCGATCGCGACGCAGAAGAGCGTGATCGTCGCAGCGGTGCGCGCCTGCTCCTCAGGCTGATCGACGCGCAGGGCGAGGTAGTAGGACGTCATCGCCGACAGTGCGGCGATGACGCCGCACGGGATGGTGAAGATGAGCACCCGACGGAAGAAGCCCGGCCGGAAGCGCTCCGTGTTGGGCATGAGCGCGAGGAAGAAGCCGGGTATGCCGATCGTGAGCGCGCTGATGAGCGTGAGGTGTCGCGGCAGGAACGGGAATGCCAGCGCGGTCAGACCGGTAAGGAGCGAGATGACGATCGCGTAGAACGTCTTGGTCAGGAAGACGTCGGCGACACGTTCGATGTTGCCTAGGACCCGGCGACCCTCAGCAACGACATGGGGCATGACCGCGAACCGGTTGTCCAGCAAGACCAACTGCGCGACCGCACGCGTCGCCCCGGAACCGGAGCCCATGGCGATACCGAGGTCCGCCTGCTTCAACGCGAGGACGTCGTTGACCCCGTCACCGGTCATGGCGACCGTCTTGTCCCGTCGGTGCAAGGCGCCGACCATCGCCTGCTTCTGCACCGGAGTGACGCGACCGAACACGGAGTGATCGTGGACGGGGACCTCCAACTCCTCCGCGGTGTCCCCGAGGGTGCGCGCATCGACGGCCGCCTCCGCACCCGGCACCCCCGCTTCCTTCGCAATCGCGCCGACTGTGGCGGCGTTGTCGCCGGAGATCACCTTGACCTCGACCCCCTGGTCGAGGAAATACCGCACGGTCTCCGCGGCATCCGATCGCAGGCGCTGATCGATGACGACGAGGGCCACGGGCGCGACCTCGCCGCAGCCGCGGTCGGCATCCGGCTCGCCGAGCGCTCGCGCCAGCAGCAGCACCCGTGCCCCGTCTCCGGCGAGCACACCGGCCCGCTCCAGCACCGGATCACCCTCGGTGAGCAGCACCTCCGGTGCGCCCATGACCCACGTGCCGTGCCCGTCGAACCTGGCCGACGACCACTTGCGGGCCGACGAGAAGGGCACACCACCCGTCTGCTGCCACGGCACACGTGGATAGGCGTCCGCGACCGCCTGCAAGGTGGGGTTGGGCGTCGCCTCGCTAGCGCCTAGCCCACCGAGCGCTTCTTCGATCGGGGCAGATGCTTCGATCGGGATGACCTCGCGGACTCGCATACCCGGTTCGGTGAGCGTGCCGGTCTTGTCGGCGCACACCGTGTCGACACGCGCAAGCACCTCGACCGCGGGCATGTCCTGCACGAGGACCTTGTATGTCGCAAGGCGCACCACGGCGACCGCCATCGCGATGCTCGTCAACAGCACAAGTCCCTCGGGCACCATCGTCACGACACCGGCGATAGTGCCGCGCAAAGCGTCGTCTAGGCCCTGGTCGGCGCGCAGTTGCGACCACAGCAGCAGGGCGCCGACGGGGATCAGCAGGTACGACACGATCCGGATGAAGCGCGCGACCGCGTCGCGCAACTCGGAGTTGGTCTGCTGGAAGGACTTCGCCTGCTCGGTCAGGCCCGCCGCGAAG
>JBILVH010000191.1:0-4113 GCA_044370555.1 Candidatus Nanopelagicales bacterium | reverse complement strand
TCCGGATAGGTTGGAGGCAGCGCGCAGGTCCGGGGACCTGCGGCGGGGAGCACCGGGAGCGACCGTGGACCTGACCTGGATCTGGCTGATCGGCGCGGTCGTCCTCGTCGGCGTCGAACTCGTGACCGGCGGGACGATCGTCTTCGGGATGCTCGCGGGGGGTGCTGCGGCCGCGGCCGGGGTCTCGGCGCTCGGCGGCGGGCCGATCTGGTCGACGATCACCTTCGCTGCGGTCTCGGCCGTGCTGCTGTTCGTGATCCGCCCGATCGCCCGTCGGCACCGGCGACCCCGCGCCGCCGAGCTCAGCGGCGTCGCCGCCCTCGTCGGCCGGGAGGCCGTGGTGCTCGAGGAGGTGCACGGTGGGGATGGTCGGGTGAAACTAGCGGGGGAGATCTGGTCGGCCCGGTCGTACGACGGGTCGACGACGTTCCCCGCGGGGTCGAAGGTGCAGGTGCTCGAGATCGACGGCGCAACCGCGCTGGTCGGCTAGCGACAGGGAGGGACTTCGTGGCCGGACTCATCACCGCGATCGTCGTCGTACTGATCGTCGTCTTGTTCCTGTTCGCCAGCATCAAGGTCGTCTCACAGGCGCACGCCGTCGTGGTCGAGCGGCTCGGTCGCTACAACCGCACCCTGCACGCTGGCCTTGCGATCCTCGTCCCGATCATCGACCGGCCGCGCGCCAAGATCGACCTGCGCGAGCAGGTGGTGTCCTTCCCGCCCCAACCGGTCATCACAGAGGACAACCTCGTTGTGTCCATCGACTCCGTCATCTACTTCCAGATCACCGATCCCAAGTCCGCGACGTACGAGATCGCGAACTACCTCGTCGGCATCGAACAGTTGACCGTCACGACCCTGCGCAACGTCATCGGCTCGATGGATCTCGAAGAGACCCTCACCTCCCGCGATGCGATCAACGCCCAACTGCGAGGAGTCCTCGACGAGGCGACGGGCCGATGGGGTATCCGGGTGAACCGCGTGGAACTCAAGGCGATCGATCCGCCGTCGAGTGTGCAGGAATCGATGGAGAAGCAGATGCGGGCGGAGCGCGATAAGCGCGCGGCGATCCTGACCGCCGAGGGCGAGAAGCAGTCGGCGATCCTGACCGCCGAGGGTGCGAAGGCGGCCGCAGTCCTGCGCGCGGAAGGCGAGGCCCAGGCGGCTCGCGTGCGCGCCGAGGGTGAGGCCAGTGCGATCGAGACCGTCATCGCCGCCATTCACCGCGCCGAACCCGATCAGACCGTTCTGGCCTATCGGTATCTCGAGACGCTGCCACAGATCGCCAACGGCCAAGCCAGCAAGGTGTGGGTGCTGCCCGCCGAGGTGACCGGCGCGCTCGAGCGGCTGACCGAGGGATTGCGACGTCCCACCGCATGATGGGCAGCGGGGACGGCTGGGTCGAGGACGGCACCGGACGGAAGTACTGGGGTCGCTACGGTGCGGCTGGACTGTTCCTTCGACACGTGGATCCCGACGGCACCAGTTGGTTCCTGCTAGCGCAACGCTCCGAGCGCGTCCATCGCGGCCACGGCCAATGGGCGATCCCCGGCGGAGCGATCGATGCGCACGAGGCCCCGCTCGACGCCGCTCTGCGCGAGTTCGACGAGGAGATCGGACATCTCCCCGGGGGATGGTCGCTACGGGGCATCCACGTTGTCGAGCCCGCACCCGGGGTCTGGTCGTACACGACCTGTTGCCTCGACGTCACGTCGCAACCGGCCTACAGTGCGACGCTATCGCCAGAACATGATGCGGCCGACTGGTTCACCCTCGAGGCCATGGGTGGCCTCCCGCTCTTCGAGCCGTTCGCCGACGCGCTACCCGCGCTGACCGCGCTCTTCGATCTCTAGCCGTTCGCCCGACGGAGCAGCACCAGCAGCGTGATGTAGGCGGCCGAAAAAACCAGGCCGATCCCGAGGAGGGCCGCGCGCACGAACGTCCATGCCCCCGGCATCGTGATGGTGAGGATGCTCATCAACAGGCTTGCCACGAGCATGACCAACGCGGCACCCACCGCGTGACGATCGCGCAGTCGCCGTACGAGGACCATGAGGCCTGCGAGGGGAACAAGTGCGGCCCCTACCATCCGCAGCGACCACGTGGTCGAAGCATCGTTGCCCGCTAGACCGAGCAACTGGGCGAACAGCCCCGGTGCGATGAGCAGCACCACCCCGGCAACAGCGAAGACAGCCGCCCCTACCGAGAGAACCAGCCGGATGGTCCGCGCCGCACGGTGGAGCGCTTCGAGTTCGCGCGAATCATCACGCCGGTCCGGGGCCATCGCGTCGCTCACAGCCGCCAACGCTAGCCCCCCGAGGCCCCGGCATGACGTAGCGTCGGGGTGTGGCTGATCTGCGGCGTGGGCGCGTGATCTGCGTCGGACTCGTCGGCGGTGAGAGCACCGGCAAGTCGACTCTCGCCGCGCACCTCGCCGCCACACTCGGGGGGGTCGTTGCGACCGAAGCGCTCCGGGATTTCGTCGACCGCACGGGGCGCCCCCCGCGGAACGACGAGCAGCGAGGGATCTTCCTGGAGCAGATCGAGCGGGCCTTCGCGGCCGTCACAGACGCCCACGCTCAGGGGTGCGGCTTCGTTCTGAGTGATCCCGCCCCACTCATGACAGCGGTCTACTCCGCCGTCTACTTCGCCGACGACACACTCACGGCCGAGGCAGCAGCGCACGCGAACGAGACCTTCGACCTCCTGCTGTGGTGCCGTCCGGACCTTCCCTGGGTCGCTGACGGTCCCCAGCGGGACGGCCCTGACGAGCGCATCCGCGCGGACGAGCTGTTGGCGCGGATGCTTCCCGCACTAGCTGTTCCGCACCGCGAGGTGACCGGGCTCGGTGAGGCACGCGCCCAGACGGCGATCGACGCAGTCCAGGCAGTCGCCCTCGGCTAGCGTGACCCCATGGGCCCGGAGCAGCACCCGCCCATCCGCACCTTCAAGCCCCGCCGCGGTCGCGTCACGGCGCGCCAACAGCGCGGATTCGAGCTCGGAGCCGCGTATCTCGTCGAACCAGCAGATGGCGCAGCTGCCTGCGGCTCACTCGGGCCGGAGGTGATCTGCGAGATCGGCTTCGGCACCGGAGAGGCCACGGCCGCCATGGCTCGAGCCGAGCCCGGCATCGGGATTCTCGCCATCGACATCCACACCCCTGGTGTCGGCGACCTGCTGCATCGCATCGCCGAGACCCCGCTGGCAAATGTGCGCGTCATCCACGGCGACGCGCTTGAGGTACTTCCGACGCTGCCCCCCGCCCGGTTGCGAGGGATCCGTACGTACTTTCCCGATCCGTGGCCCAAGGCCCGGCACCACAAACGCAGGTTCATCCAGCAGCGCACACTCGATATCGCGGCGCGCGTGGTGCACGAGGGAGGCACCTGGCACACGGCCACCGATTGGGTCGAGTACGCCGATGCGATCGATGCAGCATTCGCTGCCGACCCGCGGTGGAGCGGTGGTCGGATTGCGAGGCCGGCCTGGCGGCCCGTGACGCGCTACGAGACGACCGCGCTACGCGAAGGACGGCCCGTCATTGACGCTGTCTACGTGCGCACTGCCTGTGTGGAACCGGCGAGACCCTCATGACCGCAGCGATCGGCGACACCGTGATCGTCGATATCACGGCAGCAGCACACGGCGGCCACTGCATCGGACGCGTGGACGGTCAGGTTGCCTTCGTGCGCCACACCCTCCCCGGTGAGCGTGTGGTGGCGCGGATCACCGAGATCGGGGCTCGCGGCAGGTTCCTCCGCGCAGATGCCATCGAGATCATCGAGGCCTCCGCCGACCGTGTACCCCCGCCGTGCGAGTACGCCGGTTCGTGCGGGGGGTGCGACTGGCAACACGTCGCAGTGCCCGCGCAGCGCGAGCTGAAGACGGACATCCTGCGCGAACTCCTGGCCCGCGCGGTGCCCCCGGATCTGCTGGCACGGCTCGAAGTGGAGAGCGTCCCCGGCGACCAGCAGGGGCTACGTTGGCGCACACGGATGCGGTTCCATGTCGCCTCTGACGGACGCCTCGGCCTATTGCGACACCGAACGCACGATGTCGTGCCGGTGCACGACTGCGTGATCGCACACGCCTTCACCGACGCGCTCGGGCAAC
>JBILVH010000075.1:0-7771 GCA_044370555.1 Candidatus Nanopelagicales bacterium | reverse complement strand
CGCATTACCCGACCCGGAGCCTGGCCAGGCACGGGTCAAGGAAGACGCGGCGGGACGCCGGTGGCGCGTGGACGCCACAGGCTTCTGGCAGGTGCATCCCGGGGCGGCCGATGCCCTTTCGATGTGCGTCAACGACTTCGCCGCAGCCCTACCGGACGAAACCGCTCTTGATCTCTACTCAGGGGTGGGGCTCTTCGCCGCGGGCCTCGCGGCCGGTGTCGGCCCCGGTGGCCGAGTGGTCGCGGTTGAAGGAAACGAGCGTGCCTGTCGCGACGCGCGCCGCAACCTGCACGACCTTTCTCGAGTCGAGATCGTCCACGCTGACGTACGACGGTGGCTCGGCCGGGGCGGAGGCGGTGCGGGCGTGCACGCCGACATCGCAGTCCTTGATCCACCGCGCTCCGGCGCTGGCAAAGAGGTGGCCGGAGGGATCTCACGCACGGGTGTCTCGCGTGTCATCTACGTATCCTGCGAACCCACGACGCTGGTCCGCGACCTCAACTACTTCACCGAGCACGGGCTACACCCCCAACGGGTGCGCGCATTCGATTGCTTCCCCATGACGCATCACATGGAGACGGTGGTGCTCCTCGAGCGCGCCACCTAGCCGAACAGGCCGTTCACGTAGTCAAAGGTGCGCGGATCCTGCGGACTGTTGAACATGGCCTCGGTATCGCCGGATTCGACGATATAGCCAGGCTTGCCCTGCTCGGCGAGGAAGAACGCGCACCTGTCGGAGACACGGTTGGCCTGCTGCATGTTGTGGGTGACGATCACGATCGTGACCTCCGACTTGATCTCCAGGATCGTTTCTTCCACCCGGCGCGTTGAGGTCGGATCCAGGGCCGAGCAGGGCTCGTCCATGAGGAGGACCTTGGGCTTCACCGCGAGAGATCGCGCAATACACAGCCGCTGCTGCTGGCCGCCGGAGAGTCCGCCGCCGGGTGAGCGGAGTCGGTTCTGCACCTCTTTCCACAGGCCCGCCTTGGTTAGACACTCCTCCACGAGGGAGTCCTTCTCGCCGCGACCCGGCTTGATCCCGACGAACTTCAGCCCTGCCAGAACGTTGTCGTAGATCGACATGGTCGGGAAGGGGTTTGGCTTCTGGAAGACCATGCCGATCTGGCGACGGGCATCTGTCAGGCGCACTTGAGGCCCGTAGATGTCTAGGTCACCGAGCCACACCTCACCCGCAAGGGATGCGATCGGAATCAGTTCGTGCATGCGGTTCAAGATCCGCAGGAAGGTCGACTTACCGCAGCCGGACGGGCCGATGAGTGCAGTTACCTCCCCGGCGTTCATGTCAAGGCTGACCCGGTCGAGCACCTTGTGCGTGCCGAACCAGGCGGAGACCTCGCGGCCGCTGAGCCCAAGGAGGTCGGGGTTCGTGCCGATAGGCCGATCGGCGAGCACTGTCATCAGGTGTCCTTCCATCGCATGGTCGTTCTCACAGCAGATTGGGCATGAGCATGGTGATGTGGTTGGTCACCGCAACTCCGAGGGCGACGATCACCGGCACCGCGACGACCCAGGTCTGCCAGGCGCCCCATCGGGCGCGGAGCCAGACGACGAGAATCGCCGCGCCCAGCAAGAGGGCCGACCACAGGACCAGCCCGAGTACCGCCGAGGAGTCTCCCGCAAGTGGGCGCTCGGCCGGGCTCAGGAAGGCCGGGGGTAACAGGGCCGAGGTCCGCGGCCTGGGGTCACTGGTGAGCACCGCGTCGACCTGCACCGTAGTCGCGGGCACATATGGGAAGGGTCCGCTAGCGGTGACCAGGGTCAGGCGGCTCTCCTCAGGCTGCAGCGGCACCGGCCTTTCCTCACCAGAGCGCACCGCGGTCACTTCGAACGTGTTCTCACCGTGGCCGGTCACCACGGTGAATGTGCTCCCCGGCACCAGGGAGCCGATGCTGCCGAATGGGCCGCCGAACGCCCAGGCACGGCCCATGACGACCGAGTGGCCGATCTGGCCGGGGAGCACGGTGTCGCGTCGGTGACCGGCACCGGACATCAACACTGTCGACGTGGTGCCGTTCATGATGACCTCGGTGATCCCGAGGTCGGGGATCTCCAGAACGGCAACGGGCGCACCGAGCGGGCGAATAGTCCCGTCCGCGGAGGTTGTTCCGATGGGGGCGACAGCGTTCGCAAGATCCGAACGCAGTTGTGCGTAGGCCACCTGCTGATCACGTGCGTGGCGTAGCGGGCTGATGGCCGCGATATTCACGACCAGACCGAGCAGCAGCCCGCTCAGGATGACCAATGCGGTGCTCAGGATCGCCACGGACGGACGCGTCCCCTGACGCGACTGCCGATGAGGCACTGACTCTGGACCCGACTGGGAGGTGGGGGATGACATGGCGCCCAGAGACCGCTCCCGCGTCACGACCGCCATGCAATCACACCCTCTCCCACTCGCGCATCCGGAACAGCGCCTACGGCACCTTCGTCGAGCGCACCGTGACCGAGCCCGGCTGATAGCCCGTGACAGTGGCTGTGACGACCACGCCCACGACCTTGCCCTTCTGCGCTGCCGTGATGGTGAAACGCGCACCCGTAGCTCGTGCGATCGGAACCGCCCGGTTGCGTGCATCGAACGTCACCCACTGATAGGAGAACCGGGCGCCGGCCGGCGTCCAGGTCCCTGTTGTGACGGACAACGTGGATCGCACGGCTGCTCTGCCATTGATGACCGGGTTTCGCGTGGCCCGCGCAGCGTTGCCCAGCGCCACCCGCGGGGTGGTGGCTGCGGACGCCGCAACGCTCACGCTATCCACGCTGCGGCCGGTGATGGAGCAGGTGACCGTCTTGTTGGCATCCGCCGGCCGCACAGTGTAGCGGGCAGCAGTCACGCCGCCCGACGTCGTCACCGGAGCGGTGACCGCCGTACCGCCGATGCGCACCACCGCGGTGTAGGACGTTGCGTCCGTCCAGGTTCCGACGCGGCACACGAGCACACTGCCCACCTTGGCCCCGGTGATGGACGGTGCCACCGTGTTCACCGGCGTCAACTTTGCCAGGACCACAAGTGTGCGCGGTTCCGCGCTCGAACTGCGGTAGGCACTGGTCGCAGGGGTGTATTCGGCCGAGATGCTGTAGCTGCGCGGCAGGCCTGAACCACTTCCGCCCGGCAGGGTCGAGTAGGTCAGCGTCGCCACCCCGTCGACGACCGTTGCCGTTCCAAGGTTCACCGCATCGCCCACTGACGGCGTGGCAGTGAACGCGACTGACCCCGTCGCCGTTGAGGGCGACACGGTCGCCGTGAACGTCACCGTCTGACCCGATACAACTGACCCGACGGGCGAGATCGCCGTCGAGAGGGTCGTATCGATGCTGTCCAACGCGGGATCGGTCGTCTGGTAGGCCGTCGCCGTGGTGAACCACATCGACCCCACCCCGATGACGGCCGTCGGCCGCGATGCGAACTGATCGAAGCAGGTCCAGGTGAAGTCGTACCGCCCGGTCAGGGTGGCAGGAGGATTCTGCTCAGCTGCGAGATCCAGCATGCTCTTCTGCAACGCGCTCTTCAGGCCATCTCCAAAGAGGCGGCCGGTTGCCGGCTCCAGCCCCGTGACGTTGTACCCAGCGGAGGGGAAGCCAGCCCCCGTCACCTTGACCTGGAACTTGGTGCTCGCGGTCTGGTTCGGGCAGACCACGGACGAGTACACATCGACCGCGCTTGAGGATGTGCCCCGCGCCGGCAGGAAGGTGACCGTCTCCGATGAGGCAGGTGTGTCGGAGAGCACGTAAACAGTTCGGACAGGAGAGGTGGACCCGGCGTGAGCCGAGGAGGGAGTGAACACGGCCGTGATTGAGTAGGACGCGTACACCCCAGCCGAGGCGCCGCCCGCCAGGGTCTCCGTTGTAGAGGCCACACCCGAAGCCACGGGCACCGTTCCCAGAGATACCTGGTCACCGCCCGAAGGGGTCGCAAAGAACTCCATAGAGCCTGCCGCGTCCGAGGGAGTGACGGTCGCCGTCAGTGTCACATCACCATCGGTGGTGATCAAAGGGCTCGCCGTGAGAGCCGTGCTCGACTCCAGCGGGATCGACCAGTCGCTCCCGATGAAGAAGATGTCGGCGGTCCCGAGTGTCTCCGTTGGTGTCGCGGCGATGCCCTCATAGCAGCGCACCGTGAAGGTATAGAGGCCCGACAACGTCGCGGGCGGATCTTGCCGCGATGCGGCATCACTCATCGTGTAGAGAAGCGGCATCGAGTAGCCGGCACCGGACTGCACGGTGTTGGCGGCGCGCTTGTCCGTGATCGGGTAGCCACCGGCCGGGAAGCCTGATCCGGTGAGGAAGACCTGCAGTTTCGTGCTGGCGGTCTCCGAAGCGCACGGGCCCGAGGTGGTGATGGCGAAGGCCGCGGTCGCCGTACCTGTGCTGGTGCTCGGGGCCACGGTGACCGATGCCTGCGCGTGTGGCACCGCGACGATGAAACTCGCGCCGACGAGGACGGTAGCCGCTACGAGCGACTTCAACGTGCGCATGGTTCTCCTGTCCTGGGGTGGCTCATGCATGGTGTCTGGCTGGGTGGGACGGTTCGGGTACCGAAGGTGAACGCAAGTTGAGCAGCGGATTACGGTTGGGCTTTGCGTGAGCGGTTGCGGGTTGCCGTGAACGCGGCGGCCGTTAGGAGCACCGCCCCGCCCACGAGGAGGAGGGCACGGGAATCAAGTCCCGACTCCCGATCGGCGGCGACCTGTGCGGTAGGCACCTCGACCGTTTCAGTGCCCTCGGCCGTTTCAGTGCCCTCGGCCGGGGCTGCCCCATCGGGTGGCTGCGGTGCGGGTTGTCCGGCGCCAGGCTGGACATCCCGCGACGCACCCCCATCGGAGTTGTCCTCAGTGCCCGGCGCAGCCACACCCTCGCCCGACTCGCCCCTCGGCTGTTCCGGGCCTGGTGCAGCTGGTTGATCGGCCGACGCGTCCACTGCAGCGTCGGTGGCGCCCCGGGCCGGATCGGCTGCGGATGTCACTGCGCTCTCGTCGACCGGAGGCTCCGCCGGCTGTGGCGACACCACGCGGTAGGTCATGGCTTCCTGATCGATGACGACATCGGCCACGGCATCACCAATGCTGTCGAGGCTCAGTCCGCGCAGGCACTGGAGTGTGATCCGGTAGGTCCCGTCGAAGCGGATAGGGGATGGCTCGACATAGCCCTGCGCGTCGTACCAGGTCCACAGGAGCGGGATGATCGTCGTCCCGGGGATTGACAGCGAATTGAACGCGCTGAGCCGGGAATTGCCGATCAGATTGAACGGCTTGTCGAGTCCCGGGCCGGTCATGCGGATGATGGCTCGGTCTGCCTCGGGTGGACAGTAGGCACCGGTGGGCACGTGTACGTTCAGCGGGTCTCCGAAGTCCCCGGCCGAGGGGTAGATCGCGATGTAACGCGTCGGCTCAGCCGCCACCGGGGTTGCTGCAAGGACGGCTCCCGCAGCGAGAAGACCCCCCGCGAGGGCGCTGGCGATCAGCCAGCGCCCTCGCGGAATCGAGTGCATCACCACGTGCGTCGCCTGCCTCAGGAATCGCGACGTGCGCCACAGGCGAAGGTCGCGCCGACCTTCACCGGGGCGAACCCATAGTTGATGATCGTGTTGTCGTCAGAGCACACGACCGCCGACGAGCTCACGAAAGTCTCCGCGATCTTCTGCTGCGTTGCGGTCAAGGATTCGGGACTGACGTCGTCCGCCGTGCCGTAGATTCCGTCTGCGCCAAGCACAGCGGTGATAGCTTCCGCATCACTACGGCGGATCACGTTGAACACCGTGCGCGTGAACGCACCATCCGGATTCATCATGACCGGGGATGTGAGGCCCGATCCGGTGTTGTAGAGGGGCAGCACGGCATTGCCCCTGACATCCGACACGACACCGTTCATCTGCGCGATCCAGTTGGCGACCGAGTAGGGAGCAATCTGATCGGATGTCAGCTGACGTCCGTCATGCTCTTGCGGAAGCAGCGCATTGTTCGTGCCGCCGCCGAGATAGCAGGAGGTGTCGACCCCCGCGGGCGGGAATGCGGTGGATCCGAAGACGTGACGGATCCAGTCCTCGCGGGACCCCGATCCGGTCTGCGGCAACACGGGCACGTAGCCCGGGACCTCGCATCGGTAGATCGACACCACATCGGCCTTCGTCAGGTCCTTCGGGATTGACGAATTCTGGGTCACCGCGTAGCTGTACCCGTCCTCTGCCACCGGGTAGAAGCTGAGGCTGGCATTCGCGCTGAAGGAGGACGACCGTGCGAACTGGAGGCAGCCCGCCGTGTCATTGACTAGGGCGGTCCGGCCGGCGCTAGAACCATTGGCCCGCGGCACCGCAGCGCAGCCGGGGTTCCCTGTGTCGACTGTGGCCGAGCCGGTGGGGTCCCACGACGCGATGTTCGACCCCGCAGCGGTGCGGGAGAAGCCGTTCATCAAACGGAATGTCGTGTCGGAACCCATGCCATTAACGGCACGCGGGGTGGTGGTCGGGTCGGCCGATACCGGGCTAGCCACACCGGCTCCCAGCAGGGCAAGGCCCGCTGCGGCGAGAAGCATGGACTTGTAGTTCACAACACATCCCTTTCGGTTGGGTGATGCGCTCATAAGAGGCTGGCGACTCCCTTACTGAACGCGACCCCGGTTACGCGCGGGTGAACGCAGCGGAGAATCGGAGCGATTCCTTCGGGAAGGATTGGCTTAGCGCCGGACGAACCTAGGCAGGAGGAGCCCGACAAGGAGTCCGAGGATCCCCAGAGCCGCTAGAAGCGGCACCGCGAATGCAGCGCCCGGGGCGGCCGCTCCCGCGACCAGGTAGGTCGGCGGAGCGGCGCTAGACACCGTCGATCCGTCACTCGGAGCCGGCCCGGGTGAGGGGAGCGGTGTGGGCGATGCGGAGCTCAGGTCACCACCGCTCAGGTCACCACCGCCCAGGTCACCACCGCCCAGGTCACCACCGCCCAGGTCACCACCGCCGGAGCCGTCTGGTGTCGGAGTCGGAGTCGGAGTCGGAGTCGGAGTCGGAGTCGGAGTCGGTGTCGGAGTCGGTGTCGGAGTCGGAGTGGGTTCGGCCGCGGCCTTCGCTGCACTGACGATCTGGGCCGCCACCTCGGCCGCTTGAACACTGAGCGCATTCGGGAGGGGGACATACCCGAAGGGGAGCCGGCCGTCCGTCACTCCGAGTGACTGGCCCTGTTGGGTCGCGTACCTGATGAAAGTGCGGTAGTCCTCGGCCGCTTCCACAGTGAGCCGCGCCGGCACCGTCGCCGCATACGTAATCGTGGTGAGCGGATACGCTCCACCCGCTGCTTCAGCAGGGTCGGGCATGATCACAGTAGTGGTGCGGGCTGAGGTCGGGGTCGCATCCAGGATCGCCTCGGTGATCGAGGTGACCGTCGGCGCGACAAACGTGCCAGCGGCATTTTCGATCTCCGCCATCGCGAGGCCGTAGCGCTGCGCGAGGGCCGTGGTGGTCAACACGAGTACGCCGCGCTCACCCACGGCGGCGGGACCATTGGCCTTGAACCGCGCCGGGACGGCCTGCGGATCCCAGGTGGCAACCGACAGATCGTCACCACGAGCCGCGAACCGGGCCCCCTGCTCGTAGTCCTGGGCGTAGGGGTGCGCACCATTAGTGCACAAACGCGACGCTTCCGGATAGGTGATCTCGCCGCTGTTCTGGTCAAGGACCGGGATCGGATCGCGGCAGATCTCATCCCGCTTTGGGAAGTCGCTGCGAGGCTCCCCCGCAAGGTTCAGCCCTTGATTGCGGTAATAGGGATTC
>JBILVH010000206.1:0-3740 GCA_044370555.1 Candidatus Nanopelagicales bacterium | reverse complement strand
CTTCTGATCGTTGAGGTCGATGTGGAACAACTTGCCCTGCCACAGTGTCTGCGCGACGCCCTGGTAGAAGCTCAGCCCTGCCATGGTCTCGTGGGCAACCTCCGGATTGAGGCCGACCATGTCGGGGTAATCAAGCGTCTCGATGAAGGCGAGCGCGTGCCCGACGGTGGGGAGGAACGTGTCACCGCGCGGCTCATTGGGCTTCGGCTCGAGCGCGAAGCGGATGGCGTACCCCTTGTCACGCACGTAGGCGCACAGGAAGTTGAGCGCCTCGCGGTAGCGGTCGAGCGCATCGCGCGGCTCCTTCGATGCGGCGGATTCAACACCCTCGCGGCCGCCCCACATCACGTATGTCGGTGCGCCGAGCTCGGCGGCGACGTCGAGGTTGCGCATGACCTTGGCGACGGCGCAGCGGCGCACGCTGCGGTCGTTCGACGTGAACGCGCCGTCCTTGAAGATCGGGTGGTAGAAGAGGTTGGTCGTCGCCATCGAGCAGACGATCCCGGTCTCGTTCAGGGCGGCGATGAAGCGGTCGAGCTCGGTGCGCCGTTGCGACTCGGGGGCGCCGAAGGTCATGAGGTCGTCGTCGTGGAAGCTCACACCCCAGGCTCCGATGTCGGCCAGACCGCGGACGAAGTCGACCGGATCGATGGGCGGGCGGGTGGCGTCACCGAATGGATCACGACCGGGGTGCCCGATCGTCCACAGCCCGAACGCGAAGCGGTGCTCCGGCTGGATCCAGTGTGGCCATGGGTGCCTCTCGCGCGCGCGTCCCGGGGCGGACCTTGGGTCGGCCGCTTCGGGATTGTTGTCGCGGACAACATATGGCCACTTGGCGTTACCGACAACTCGCAATCGGACACATGTTGGCCATGGTCCGGTAACGGTTTGGTCTCGCCGGATGCAGCACGTCGCCATCTTTGGTGCCCAGTGCGCGTTTTTTGCGTACTGGGCACCGCAGTTGATGGTCGGGGCGGGGTCGGGTCGGGGCGGGGCGGTCAGGGGGGGGGGGGGGGGGGGGGGCGGGGGGGGGGGGGGGGGGGGGGGGGGGGGTCAGCGCCCGGAGTAGCAGCGCGCCGCCGCGGCGCGGTACTGCTCGCGCACGACCGGCGCCGGTGCCGGCTCCCATTCGACGCCGCCCTGGCCCGCCGACCACGCCGGGAGGGAGCCGGTCGCGATCCATGCCGCCTGCCGGGCCGCCCCGTCGGCGACGTACTCCCCCGTCGGCGGCACCACGACCGGTGCTTCGAACACCGTGCGCGCAACCGCGACCACGGCCGGGTTCGCCGCCGCGCCGCCGATGAGCAGGATCCGGCGTACCTCGACCCCCTGTGCGAGCAGCGCATCGACGGCATCGGCCAGCCCGCACAGCATCCCTTCGACCGCGGCGCGCGCGAGGTTGACCGGCGTCATGCTCGCGCGCGTGAGTCCGGCGAGCATGCCGGTGGCATCCGGCAGGTTGGGGGTGCGCTCCCCGTCGAGGTAGGGCACGAGTGTCAGGCCCCCCGCACCCGGCGGCGCAGTCAGCGCGAGCGCCGAGAGCCCGTCGACGTCGGTGCCGAGCAGTGCGGCTGTTGCGACGAGCACGCGCGCTGCGTTCAACGTGCACACCAGGGGCAAGTAGCGCCCCGTGGCATCGGCGAATCCGGCGACTGCACCGGTCGCATCGGCGGCGGGCCACGCTGACACGGCGAACGCCGTTCCGCTGGTGCCCAGGCTGACGACGACGTCACCCTCTCGCGCGTCGAGGGCGAGCGCAGCCGCCATGTTGTCACCGGTGCCGGCTGCGAGGCGGATGTCCGTGCCGTGGACGCAGCCACCCGCGGCGTCGGGGGCTAGCACGTCAGGCAGGTCGGCGTCGTGGCCGAGCGCGAGGCGCAGGAGGTCGCGGCGGTAGGTGCCGGCGGCGGGGCTGAAGTAGCCCGTGCCCGACGCGTCGCCGCGGTCGGTCCACGGGCGCGCGTTGCCAATGTCGGCGCGGGCGAGGCGCGCGGTGAGCCAGTCGTGCGGCAGCAGCACCCGCGCGGTGCGGGCCGCGTTGTGGGGTTCGGCGCGGGCGAGCCAGCGAACCTTGCTGACCGTGAACGACGCGACCGGGACCGATCCGACCGCATCGGCCCAGGCCTTCGGCCCGCCGAGTTCGGCGACGAGGTCGGCGGCGTCGGCCGCCGAGCGGGTGTCGTTCCACAGCAGCGCCGGCCGGACCACCCCGCCCTCGGCATCGCAGGCGACCATCCCGTGCTGCTGGCCCGCGACCGAGAGTGCGACGACGTCGGGACCGAGGGCATCAGCCTCGGTGAGCGCGGTCGACAGCGCCTGCCACCACACCTCCGGGTCGACCTCGGTCGCGTCCGGATGCGGGGCCCGCGCGGTGCGTACCAGCGCACCGGTCTCGAGGTCGCGTACGACGACCTTGACCGACTGCGTGGAGGAGTCCACGCCGACGACACTGGTCACGGGGCGAGGGTACGCCGAAGCCGCCGGGCCACGCGGACGCACCCGAGCCCGGGGTGCAGGTGCGACGTACGCGCGCCAGACTTGTGGCATGACCGCCACCGCGCTGACCGACCTGACCTTCGTGGACAACACCGGCAAGACCGTCGACCTGTCGCTGTTCGCGGGCAAGCCGGTGCTCATCGTGAACACCGCTAGCAAGTGCGGCTTCACCCCGCAGTACGAGGGCCTGCAGAAGTTGCACGAGGAGTACGGGCCCCGTGGCCTGACGGTGATCGGCTTCCCCTGCGACCAGTTCGCGCACCAGGAGCCGGGCAATGACGCGGAGATCGAGCAGTTCTGCTCCCTCAACTACGGGGTGACATTCCCGCTGTCGACGAAGATCAAGGTCAACGGTCGCGGCACTCATCCGGTGTTCGAGTTCGTCAAGAAGCGCTCCGGCTCCAAGCTGGGGTCGCTGGTGAAGTGGAACTTCACCAAGTTCCTCGTCGCCCCCGACGGCAAGACGGTGACCCGCTTCTCGCCCAGCACGCCCCCCGAGCAGCTCGTGCCGCTCATCGAGGAGCAGCTGGCTCGTTAGTCGCGCTGTGACCTCACCGGCTCGCTGCCTCTAGGATTCACGCAGTGCGGCTGCAGCACTGCAACCACCCGGCGTGGAGGGGCGAGATGGATCGTTGTTCTGTGACGTCACTGGTCGTGGCGGGAGCGCTCGCGCTGTCACCGATCGCCGTCGGCTTCACCCAGCCCGTACAGGCGGCGACTGCACCCGCGGCAATCAGCACGGCAGCGACACCGCGCGGCGAGGCGCCGCAGGATGTGCGCCACATGACATTCACGACGCAACTGCGCAGCGTCGACTCCATCATCCGCACACTGCCGGGCGGGGTGACCTACGGACGCAATCACCTACGAGGACGCACCACCTGGGGCAACCGACACGCCAACATCGACTTCCTCGCGATCGTGGAGTACGTCAACGGCTCGGGCCCGTTCTACGGTGTCGTCACGGTAACTCGCGCCGACGGGTCCTCCATCGTGTTTTCCGCCAATGGCGCATCCTCGAGCGCGGGCGTAGGCACCACTGATTCGACCTTCCGCGGCGAGGCAACGGTGTTAGGCGGCTCGGGGGCCTTCGCGGGAGCTACTGGCACCGGCACGATGACCGGGTTCCGTCGCGCCGCCCTCGGCGGTGAGGTGCGTATGACGTTTCGTCTCACCGTTGCCCGCTGAGCCTGCCGCAGCGCTGTGAGCTCGTCCCCGAAGTCAGACGCCCGGCGGTATCTCCC
>JBILVH010000207.1:0-3740 GCA_044370555.1 Candidatus Nanopelagicales bacterium | reverse complement strand
CTCCGCGAAGGCCGAAAGATCCCCTCGCTGCTGCAGGTACGCCAGAGCGCTGTCGGCGAGGTGCTCGTAGGCCTGTTCCATGGCCCCCCGCCCCTTGGCGGTGAGGGCGAAGATCCGTGCGGGCCGCCCCCGCCCCCGGAGTGGGCGCGGGCCGAAGGGCGGCTGGTCAGACGCGGCCACGAAGTCCTGGGCGAGCAGCACATCGAGGTGCTTGCGGGCCGCCGTTCCCGTGATCCCGAGCCGATCGGCGATCTGTGCAGCGGTCGCCGGACCGTCCTGGAGGAGTGAGCGCGCGACACGCTCGGACCCGGCGGGCAATTTCATAACCATAGGGTTGCACAAATCGACCCCAGCGCAAACCGCGGGTCCGGCGGGGGGCAACCGGTCACCTGACAGACTGCGCCCATGACCGGGACCGCTGTGGACGTCCGGGGCCTGACCGCACAGTACGGCGCAGTACGTGCCCTCGACGGGCTGGATCTGCGGGTGCGCAGTGGTCGGGTCACCGCGGTCCTCGGCCGCAACGGGGCGGGCAAGTCCACCCTCATCGAAACCATCGGCGGCGTACGCAGGGTCCAGGCCGGGGCCGTGGAGGTCCTCGGCCGACCGGTCACCGATCGGTCGGCCCTGACCACCGAGGTCGGGGTCATGCTCCAGGCGGGCGGAGTTCCGACCACGGCCAAGGGGATCGCTTTCCTCACCCACCTTGCGCGGCTGTACCCCGACCCCGCCCCGGTGCCTGACCTGGTTGCGGCCCTCGATCTCGTCACGCGTCCGGTGGCCTTCCGTCGCCTGTCCGGCGGCCAGCAACAACGGTTGCGTCTCGCCTGTGCGCTTATCGGACAACCATCGCTCGCACTCCTGGACGAGCCAGCGTCCGGGCTGGACCCGGACGTACGCGCGCGAGTATGGGCGCTCATCCGCTCGATCGCCGACTCCGGACGGACGATCCTCGTGTCGACGCACTCCTTCGAGGAGGCGGAGGCGATCGCGGACGATGTGGTGATTCTCGTGGGCGGGCGCGTGCACACCGCCGGTCCCCTGTCGGACCTGCGAGGTGAACCGGTGGTCCGGTTCAGCACATCGAGCAGTGTCGATCTTGACGCGCTCGACAGCTTCCTGCCCGGCTTCGTCACCCGACGCATCGCCGAGCACGACTACCAGGTCGAGGGTCCGGTATCTCCGGACACGGTCGCCGCCGTCGGATCGTTCGCCCGTGACAACGCCATCGCCCTGGATCAGCTGGCCCTGGTGCGGACGAGTGTCCGCGAACTCTTCGAGCGCTCGTCACAGACCGAGGAGGGCTCAGCGTGAGCGGGTCGGCTGGCAGAGTGCTTGCCCAGACCCGGTGGGAGGTGCGGGCGGTCTTCGGGAACGGTGAGCAGGTCCTCCTGACCCTGGTGATCCCGTTGATCCTCCTGGTCGGTCTGGCGCGCACATCGTTCGTCGACCTCGGTTCGGGGGATCGACTGGGCCTCGTCGTGGCGGGAGTGCTCACGGTCGCCGTGATGTCCACCGCATTCACCTCACTTGCCATCAGTACCGCTTTCGACAGACGCTCCGATGCGCTTGCCCTGCTCGGAACAACTCCGCTCACGCGGGCCGAATGGGGTTTGGCTCGGGTCCTGGCGGTGTTGGTGGTTGAACTGGTGCAGGGAGTGCTGATCGTCACGGTCGCCATCGCCCTCGGCTGGTCTGCGGATGGGCTGCTCCTCGTGGCCGGGCTGGTGGTGCTGGGTACGGCTGGCTTCGGTGCGATCGGGCTTCTCCTGGGCGGGACCGTACGTGCGGAGGCCGTCCTTGCCATAGCGAATGGCGTCTACCTGCTCCTGCTATTCGCCGGGGGGACGATCATCGCGGTTGCCGAACTGCCAGGGCCGCTTGCCGCAGTCGCCACGGTGTTGCCGTCCGGCGCGCTGGGCGACGCACTCCGATCTGCGGTCGCTGGTGCTGCGCCGGGATGGGTCGACCTCGCCGTTCTCGCGGGCTGGGCGGTGCTCGGTGGGGCGTTGGTCGCGAAATTCTTCCGGTGGCGCTCGTCGTAGGCTTCAGGGCATGACCCCCGCGCCTGCCGTACCAGCGCCGCGCTGGCTGCGGCGCATCTTCTGGGGCAATCTCGCCGCGCAGTGTCTGATCGTCGTCACTGGTGCGCTCGTGCGCCTGACCGGCTCCGGACTGGGGTGTCCGACCTGGCCGGATTGCACCGAGGGCTCGCTGGTACCGACACCCGAGCAGGTCGAGTCCGCACTGCATCGCTCGATCGAGTTCGGCAACCGGTTGCTCACGTTCGTCCTCACCGCTCTCGCGATCGCCGCGGCCGTCGGCGCGCTCACCGTCCGACTCAGGCAGCGGAGCACCGGTCGGGCGCTGCCCCGGAGAGTCCTGCCCTTGGCGTTCATCCCCATCGTCGGGACGGTCGTCCAGGCGGTGCTCGGCGGGATCACTGTGCTCACCGGCCTGCACCCGGCGATCGTGGGGGCGCACTTCCTCGTCTCCATCGTCATCATCGGCGGGGTCTGCGCCCTCGTACATCGCGCTGCGGCCCCGATCCACGCCGCCCGGTTACCCGCACCCGTCCGACTCCTCACCGCACTCCTCCTGATCGCCACCTTCGCCGTTGTCGTTCTCGGCGTCCTCGTGACCGGCTCGGGCCCTCACTCGGGTGACTCAGATGTGACCCATCGCCTCCCATTCGATGTGCGCACCATCGCCTGGATGCACGCCGATGCCGTGCTGTTCTTCCTCGGGCTACTGGCCGGGACCCTGATCGCCCTGCACCTGGTCTCGGCCCCGAAACGCACGAAAGCCGTCACGTGGACGCTCGCCGGTGTGAGCGTGGCGCAGGGCGTCGTGGGCTACGTCCAGTTCTTCACCGGAGTGCCATGGCTGCTCGTTCTGGTGCACGTCGCAGGAGCGGTGTTGACCTGGACGCTCGCCTGCTTCGTCTACCTAGTCGTTCGCGGCCCGTCAGCCCACGAACGGGTCCACAGCCACCGCGAGGAACAGCAGGGCGAGATACGAGATCGATCCGTGGAACAGCCGCATCGGGCGGACGTCCTCTCGACCTGATCGGACCCGGTGTCTCAACGAGTGAGCCTCGAAGAGGAAGGCCGCTCCGAGGAACACCGCTGCGACCGTGTAGACCCACCCCATGGCTGCCACGGGGACGAGGACGAGCGACGTCGCCACCATGACCCACGAGTAGAGGATGATCTCGTTCGCAACGCGTCGCGGTGCCGCGACCACGGGGAGCATCGGCACCCCCGCCGCTTCATAGTCCTCGCGGTAACGCAGTGCAAGCGGCCAGTAGTGGGGCGGGGTCCACCAGAAGACGATCAAGAAGAGCAGGACCGGGGTCCAGGTCAGGCCACCGGTCACCGCGGACCAGCCGATGAGGACGGGCATGCAGCCCGCCGCCCCGCCCCACACGATGTTCTGCGCGGTACGCCGCTTGAGCAGCATCGTGTAGCCGACGACGTAGAAGGCGATGGCAACGGCCGTCAGCGCGGCCGCGAACAGGTTGGTGAGTGCCCCGATCACCACCACGCTGACCACGCTCAGGACCAGCCCGTACACCACCCCCGCGCGCGGGCTGATCTGGCCCGTCGCCAACGGCCTATGCGCGGTACGCGACATCGTCATGTCGATGTCGCGGTCGTAGACGCTGTTCAGGGTGTTGGCGCCCGCGGCAGCAAGCGCCCCGCCGATAAGCACCGCGAACACGGTCCACAACGGGGGGA
>JBILVH010000022.1:0-13422 GCA_044370555.1 Candidatus Nanopelagicales bacterium | reverse complement strand
CGCTGGATGCTTCGCTCTGATGGGCATTGCGCATAGGGGGCATCCCTTGAGGCCCGGGGGTGACCGACGGGCCTGCTGGGGTGAGTGACGGGACTTGAACCCGCGACGTCCTGGACCACAACCAGGTGCTCTGCCAGCTGAGCTACACCCACCGTGTCTGTCGAAGGTGCTCCCGACGGCAGAACACCCGCGATTCTAGCGGTTCCCGCCCCCGCGCCCGCGCGACGGTCAGCGGCCGATGTCTGACGACGCCGCATGCTCCACGACGTGCCCGGCTGCGATCGACTTCAGGTCGCTCGACCCGGGGCCCGGCGGCGGCACATACAACGCCTCGCGGTAGTAGCGCAGTTCGGCGATCGACTCCCGGATGTCGCCCAGCGCGCGATGGTTGCCGCGCTTCTCCGGGCTGGCGAAGTACGCGCGCGGGTACCACCGCTTGGCCAACTCCTTGATCGTCGAGACGTCCACGAGCCGGTAGTGCAGATGGGCGTCAACCCGCGGCATGTCGCGCGCCAGAAACCCGCGGTCGACGTAGACGCTCGACCCAGCGAGCGGTGCCTTGCGGGCCTCGGGCACGTGCGATGTGACGTAGTCCAGGACCTGCTGCTCGGCCTCGGCCAGGCTCACGCCACCGGGGATCTCGGCGAGCAGGCCCGACGCGGTGTGCATGTCGACGACGACCTGCTCCATCTGCTCGAGCGCAGCAGGGTCATCGGGCTTGATGACTATCGACAGTCCGGCATCGACTTCGGTGAGGTCGGCCTCGGTCACGATGCACGCGATCTCGACGAGTGCGTCCGCGCGGAGACTCAACCCCGTCATCTCGCAGTCGACCCACACCAGGCGGTCCTGCCCTCGCTCTGCCACGCGGTCAGCCTAGGGGCGTTCGTCGTACGACGCCGTCCCAGCCCTTCGCGTACGGCGGGCGCACCGGAGTTTTGCCTACGCGTCGCCCTCGCCGGACACGTGATGCACGACAGCGACGGGCACCTTCGCCTTGTGCAGGATCCCTTGACTGACCGAGCCGAGGATCGCGCCGGCCACCTCTCCGCGGCCGCGCGACCCGACCACTATGAGCGCTGCACCCTCGGCCGCCTTCAGGATCGCCTTGACCGTCGTCCCCTTGACCACCCGCTCCTCTACGTCGACGTCGGGGTATGTCTCGCGGTAGCCGGCCAGCGCCTCGGCGGTGGTGCGCGTCTCCGTGTCACCCATCTGTGCGAGCGTCACCGGAGCCGGACCGTTGGGTGCGGCGAGGACATCGCTCGATGGCACATCCCACGCGTGCAACGCGATGAGGTCCCAGCCGCGACGACTCGCGATGTCGAACGCGAAGGCGAGCGCATCGCGCGCCATCTGCGAACCGTCGATGCCGACGACGACCTGCGACGCACCGGCGGGCGCGGCTCCGCGCAACACGACCGCGGGGCACTCGGCGTGCGTGGCCACTTGTACGCCAACCGAGCCGAGCAGCAGCCCGCGGAACCCACCGAGGCCGCGCGACCCCACCGCGACCAGTGATGCGCCAGCGCTCGCGTCGATGAGTGCACCGGAGGGGTTGCCGATGACGACGTTCGTGGTGACCTCGACACCGGGGTTCGCCTCGCGCAGGGTGGCCGCCGCCCCATCGACCGCGACCTGGGCGCCCTCACGCAGTTGGTCGATGATGTCGGTGCCGACCGCCGTGGCGTAGCCGACGCCGAGGCCGCCGACCGGGGGAGTGAACGCGTGGATCAGTTGCAGGGCCACGCCGCGGCTCTTCGCCTCACCCGCGGCCCATTGCGCGGCGGTCACCGCGGATTCCGAGCCGTCGAACCCCACGACCACTGGTCCGCCTTGGCGCATCGTTCCTCCTCGTATCACCCGGCCCTGCGGCCGGTTCCGGTGGCCCTGCGGCCGTGGCGTCTGTCGCCGTTCCTACCCGCTCACGCCCGAGGGCACGCGATGGACCCTATCTGCCGCGCCATGAGCGCTCACCCCGTCTCGGGCAAGCATGACGGGTCGGCACCCCTCGCGCCACGGTTGTACGGTGTTCAGGGTGCGCCGGGGTGGACGGCGCCCACTGCCAAGTCCCCGCGGCCCGCGCAGTCTGAGCAGTGAAACGCGAAAGGAAGGTAGGCCATGTGCAGCCCGATCCCGTGCCGCGGGTGCGGCAAGATCACCTGGACCGGCTGCGGCGAGCATGCCGAGCAGGTCATGGCGACGATTCCCGAGCCGCAGCGGTGTACCTGCCCCGCATGACCGCACACCCGCGGCGGGGCGCGTGACCCCACCGGCCCCGCACACCGCCCGTTTCGCCACCCCGACCGCCGGGCTCTACCCGCTCCTCGTCGCGGTGTTCGTGGCGCTGCTGCTCATCTCCAACATCGGCGCGGTCAAACTCATCGAGTTCGGGCCGATCATCACCGACGGCGGTGTGTTCCTCTTCCCGCTCGTCTACATCGTCGGCGATGTGCTGAGCGAGGTCTACGGCTTCAAGGCGGCGCGCAAGGCGATCTTCATCGGCTTCGCCATGTCGATCCTCGCTGCGATCACGTTCTGGCTCGTCCAGATTTCCCCGCCCGCTGACGGCTGGGGCAACCAGGCGGCCTTCGAGTCGGTCCTCGGCTTCGTCCCGCGCATCGTGCTCGCCAGCGTGTGCGGGTTCCTGGTCGGCCAACTCCTCAACGCGTACGTGCTGGTCAAGATCAAGGAGCGCACACAGGAGAAGGCGCTGTGGGCGCGCCTGCTCGGGTCGACGGCGGTGGGGGAGTTCGCCGATACGCTCGTCTTCTGCACGATCGCGTTCTTCGGCGTGATCACGGGCGCGGAGTTCATGGTGTACGTCGTCTTCGGCTACCTCTACAAGACCGCGGTCGAAGTGATCCTGCTGCCGGTGACCTACCGCGTCATCGCGGCGGTCAAGCGTCGCGAACCGACGTACGTCGCAACCTTCGTCTGATCGACCGGGCGGCCTATTCGGTCGGCGTCGTGCCCGCGTAGTAGCGGCCGCAGAACTCCTTGCGGAACACACCGAAGTCCCCCGCATCGATGCTCGCGCGGATATCGTCGACGAGCCGCACGATGAAGCGCTCATTGTGGATGGTCGCCAGCGTATTGGCGATCATCTCCTTCGCCTTGAACGCGTGGTGTAGGTACGCGCGTGTGTAGTGCGCACAGGTATAGCAGTCGCACTCGGGGTCGATGGGCTCGAAAGTGCGTCGGTTCGCACTGGCCACCACGTTGTAGCGGCCGTCCCGGGTGAGGACTGCACCGTTGCGTGCCACCCGCGAGGGCGAGACGCAGTCGAAGGTATCGGCGCCGGAGGCGATCGCCGCGAAGAGGTCGTCCGGCTCGCCGATGCCTAGTAGGTGCCGCGGCCGATTCTCGGGCAGCACCTCGGTCACCCACCGCACGATCTGCCCCAGATTGTGCTTCTCCAGCGCACCGCCGATGCCGTAGCCGTCGAAGTCCATCGCGCCGAGGTCCGCCGCAGCACGACGTCGGAGGTCCTCGTACTGCGCACCTTGGAGTACTCCGAATAGGGCTTGGTACGGCCGGTGCGATCGCTCGGCGCTGAGTCGGCGGTGCTCGAGCAGGCAGCGCTCCGCCCATAGGCGGGTGCGCTCCAAGGAGCGCTCCTGATAGGCGCGCGTGTTCATCAGGGTCGTGCACTCGTCGAACGCGAAGATGATGTCCGCACCGATCTGGTGTTGCACCTGCATCGATACCTCAGGGGTGAAGCGGTGCTTCAACCCGTCAATATGCGATGTGAAGGTGACGCCATCATCATCAACCTGCGCGAGGCGGTCCTTGCCCTCGGCAATGACGTCGTCGTCCTCCTTGCCCGTCACATCCATCGCAAGGATCTTCTTGAAACCGACCCCGAGCGAGAGCACCTGGAAGCCGCCGCTGTCGGTGAAGGTCGGCCCGGGCCAATTCATGAAGGCACCGAGGCCGCCAGCCTCGTCGACGATCCCCGGCCCGGGCTGCAGGTAGAGGTGGTAGGCGTTCGCCAGCACCGCCTGCGCCCCGAGTGCAGCCATGCTCTCCGGCAGCACCGACTTGATCGTGGCCTTCGTGCCGACCGGGATGAAGGCGGGAGTGCGGATGAGGCCGTGCGGGGTGGAGATGACCCCGGTGCGACCACCCTCCGGCAGTCTGGTGTGCACCGCGAAGCCGAAGGCCTCGCGTCCACCTGTACCGAAGCTCGCCACGCCCGCCATTGTGGTGCACGCGCGGTGGCGCGCCGGGGTCGGCGCAGGCCTAGCGGCCGCGCAGGAGGACCAGGCTCCGACCGCTGAGGGCCAGCGCGGTGCCCGCGGTGAGCACGGTGCTCACTGCAGGCGACTCCTCGCCCGGCCCGGCATCCGTACGCAGGACCACCTCGAAGGCCGCGGCACCCCCGGCCATCGCGGGGAGTACGAACTCCGCAGAGTCGGCCCCGGCGTGCAGCACGAGCAGCAGCGGCACGTCGTGCGTGCGTTCGCCGCGCTCGTTGACATCGGCCTGCTCACCGGCGAAGTACATGCCGATCGTCTGGGTGAGCGGGTCGTGCCACGTCGCGTCGTCAGCCTCCGTCCCGGCGGCCGTGACCCAGGTGAGGTCCTTGACAGTCGCACCAGCCACCGGCTGGCCGACGAAGAAGTGGTGCTGTCGAAATGCCGCGTGCTGGCGACGGGCCGCGATCACGCCTCGGGTGAAGGCGAACAGCTCGCGCTGCCACTCCTCGAGATGCCAGTCGACCCAGGAGATCTCGTTGTCCTGGCAGTACGCGTTGTTGTTGCCGCGCTGGGTGCGGCCGAACTCGTCACCCGCCGTGATCATGGGCACGCCGGTCGACAGGCACACGGTCGCGAGCAGGTTGCGCATCTGGCGCCGGCGAACGTCGTTGATCACCGGGTCGTCTGTCTCACCCTCGACCCCGTAGTTGGCGGAGCGGTTGTCGTCGGTGCCGTCGCGGTTGGCCTCGCCGTTCGCCTCATTGTGCTTGTGTTCGTAGGTCACCAGGTCGCGCAGGGTGAAGCCATCGTGTGCCGTGACGAAGTTGACTGAGGCGAAGGGTCGCCGACCGTCGTGGGTGAACAGGTCAGCCGAGCCGGTGAGCCGCCACCCCAGCTCACCGATCGATGCGGCTCCGCGCCAGAAGTCCCGCACGCAGTCGCGGTACTTGCCATTCCACTCGTTCCACGGCGGCGGGAACTTGCCGACCTGATAGCCGTCGGGGCCGACGTCCCACGGCTCGGCGATCAGCTTCACCGCCCGCAGCACGGGATCGGCCGCAACAGCGGCCAGGAACGGGCCCACCATGTCGACCCGGTCGCCGCTGCGGGCCAAGGTGACCGCGAGGTCGAAGCGGAAGCCGTCCACGTGCATCTCCTGCACCCAGTAGCGCAGTGAGTCGAGGATCATTTGCATCGGTCGCGGCGACGACGCGTTGACGGAGTTGCCGCAGCCGGTGTAGTTCGCATAGTGCCGACCGCCATCGAACGTGTGGTAGTAGTCGGTGTTGGCGATGCCGCGGAAGGCGAGCGTCGGTCCCGTAGCACTACCTTCAGCGGTGTGGTTGTAGACCACGTCCAAGATCACTTCGATGCCCGCGGCATGGAGTGCCTTGACCATCTCCTTGAATTCAGTGACCTGCTCGCCGTGCGTCCCCCGACTGGCATAGCCGGCGTGCGGCGCGAAGTAGCCGAGGGAGTTGTAGCCCCAATAGTTCGTGAGGCCAGCGCGGATCAGGTGGGTCTCGTCGACGAAGTGATGCACGGGGAGGAGCTCGATGGCCGTGACGCCGAGGGCGCGCAGATGATCGAGTACGGCGGGGTGGGCAAGCCCGGCGTAGGTCCCTTGCAGTGGCTCGGGGATCTGGGGGTGCAGGCGCGTGAGTCCGCGCACGTGCGCCTCGTAGATGACGGTGTCGCTCCAGGCCGTGCCGGGTGGAGCGTCGTCCGCCCAGTCGAAGTGACTGTCGACGAGCACACACCGCGGGACGTACGGCGCGGAGTCGGTGTCGTCGCGTACGAGATCGTCATCACTAAGTTCGTTGCCCACATGGCCGAAGATCGCGTCGTCGAGGCGCAGGTCGCCGGTCATGGCGCGCGCGTACGGGTCCATGACGAGCTTTGCGGCGTTCCAGCGCGCACCGCGCTCCGGCGCCCAGGGCCCGTGGACGCGGAAGGCGTACTCCATCCCCGGGCGCATCCCGCGCACCGTTGCGGTGAACACCTCGAAGGTCTGGTCGGGTAGCCGCAGGCGCATCTCGGCACCGTCCACGAACACGCACAGGTCGACCGCGTCGGCGCCCTCCGCCCAGAGCGCGACATTGGCGGTGCCATCGGGGTTGAGGTGGATCCCGGGCGGATCCCAACGACCGGGACCCACGACCTCCACCTGTTGCCCGAGCACTCCGGCACGCTACCCCACGGTCGCGGCTGCCGACCGACCTCGCGCCGTCGCGAACAATGCGAGGACCTAGGCTTCGAGCGGTCGGCGCGGACTGGTGTCGGGGTGCGTCGGTGTGTTGGCAGCGACGGAGTTCGATCGAGCGGGAGGTGCGGTGGTGAGCGATCAGCGCGAGTTCGTGCGCGTCGAGAATGACGGTGCGGTCGGGGTGATCCGGCTTGACCGCCCGCCCATGAACGCGCTCTCCCGTCAGGTGCAGGAGGAGTTGAAGTCGGCGGCCCTGGAGGTGTCGTCGCGTGACGACATCCGCTCGGTCATCGTCTACGGCGGCCCGAAGATCTTCGCTGCCGGCGCCGACGTCAAGGAGATGGCCGCCTGGTCCTACCAGGATGCCCTCGCGCAGACCAGTGCATTGCAGGACGCCTTCAGCGCTGTGGCGCGGATCCCGAAGCCGACCATCGCGGCGGTCACCGGCTACGCCCTCGGCGGCGGCTGCGAACTTGCCCTCTGCTGCGACATCCGCGTTGCCGGCGACAACGCCAAGCTCGGCCAGCCGGAGATCCTGCTCGGGGTGATCCCCGGAGCTGGGGGCACCCAACGTCTGCCGCGGCTCGTGGGTCCGTCACGGGCGAAGGAGCTGATCTTCACCGGTCGGTTCGTGGGTGCGGACGAAGCACTGCGTATCGGCCTGGTCGACTTCGTCGTTGCGCCCGACGACGTATTCACCGAGGCAATGTCGCTCGCACAGCAGCTCTCCCGCGGTGCACCGATCGCGATGCGTGCCGCGAAGGACGCCATCGACAAAGGCATTGAGACTGACCTTACGACCGGGCTCGAGATCGAGCGGGTGCACTTCGGCAGCCTTTTCGGCACGGACGACCGCACGATCGGTATGCAGTCCTTCGTCGAGAACGGCCCGGGCAAGGCGGAGTTCACCGGCCGATGACTGACGCGCAGCGGATCCAGGACGCGTGGACGGATCCGAAGCTTGCCAACATCGTCTACCACGACTGGGAGGCGTCGACGTACGACGCCAAGTGGTCGATCTCGTACGACGAGCGCTGCATCGACTATGCCCGCGACCGCTTCGTGCACGTGGCCGGGGCGGAGGGCTGGCCCTACGGCCGAGCGCTGGAGATCGGCTCGGGTACCGGGTTCTTCCTGCTCAACCTCATGCAGGCCGGCGTCACCACGACCGGCTGCCTCACCGATATCTCCCCCGGCATGGTCGAGGTCGCGGTGCGCAACGGGCGCGGACTCGGCCTGGAGGTCTCCGGTGCGCCCGCCGACGCGGAGGCCCTGCCGTACGGCGACGAGGAGTTCGACCTGGTCGTCGGTCACGCCGTCCTGCACCACATCCCCGACGTCGAACTCGCGCTGCGCGAAGTTCTGCGCGTATTGAAGCCGGGCGGCCGCTTCGTGTTCTGCGGTGAACCCACCGCGCGGGGCGACTTCGTCGCGCGCCGGTTGTCGCGGGCGACCTGGTGGGCGGCCACGCGCGTGACACAGCTCCGGCCGTTGCGGACGAAGTGGGCGAAGTCCCCGGCCGAACTCGCGAAGTCGTCCGAGGAGGAGCGGCTCGAAGCGATCGTCGACCTGCACACCTTCGATCCCGACCGGCTGGCCGCGCTCGCGATGCGCGCGGGAGCCGTCGACGTGCGCACCGTGACCGAGGAGTTGACTGCCTCGTGGTTCGGGTGGCCGGTGCGCACCTTCGAGGCCGCGGTGCGGCCGGGGGCGCTGGGGTGGAACTGGGCGATGTTCGCCTACCGCACGTGGATGCGGCTCGCGGCCCTCGACGAGAAGGTCCTGGCGCGCGTCGTACCGGACGAGTTCTTCTACAACGTGTGCGTCACCGGCGTGAAGCCGTGACGGTGCGGCCGCTAGTCGGCCGTGACCCCCTCGCGAGCTGCTTGGGTCGCCCGCACCGCCCGCGCGTGCTTGCGTTCGATGTCGGCCAGGGCCGCCCGGCGCGCGGCACCTGCCTCGTACACCTCTGTCCGGCTCTTCAGGACGCGGCCGGGGACACCGCCCACGATCGACATCGGCGGGATCGTCCCGCGGACGACCGAGTTCGCGGCCAGCACGCAGCCGTGCCCCACGAACGATCCGCGCAGCACGCTGACCTTGACGCCGACCCAGACGTCCGAGCCGATACGCACCGGTGACTTCACGATGCCCTGGTCCTTGATCGGCACGTGGATGTCGTCGTAGACATGGTCGAAATCGCAGACGTACACCCAGTCGGCCACGATCGTGCCCTCCCCGAACTCCACGTCGAGGTAGCAGTTGACGGTGTTGTCGCGACCGAACACGCACTTGTCACCCACGCGCAGGGTGCCCTCGTGGCAGCGCAGCCGGTTCTCGTCGCCGATATGCACCCAGCGGCCGATCACCAACTGGCCGTAGCCCTTGCGCGCGTGCAACTCGACGCGACGACCGATGAACACCATGCCCTCGAGCACGACATGCGGGTGCAGCAGGCGTATCTTCAGCACCCGCCAGTACCGCACGAGGTACCACCACGACCACGCTCGGTTGCGGATCACCCATCGCAGTGATGCGACGGTGAGAAACCGCGCTTGGCGCGGGTCGCGCGGTCGGCGTCCGAACATCGCCACGGCCGCTACCGCGGTTGACCCGGTGCAGGCTGGTCGCCGACGGGCTGCTCCATCGCGCTGCGCATCAATTCCGGCAGCGCCTGCATCCGCACACTCAGGGTGTCCGCGAGCCGAGTCATCGACCGGATGAGTTCGTCGACTTCCTCGCGCGTCCAATCTGCGAAGAGCACGCGCGCCATCTCGCGCGAGATGGCTGCGGAGTCGTGAACGACGTGCTCACCGAGTTCGGTCAGCCGGACGGTCGTCCGCCGACGGTCGTTGGGGTCCGTGCCACGTCGTACGAGCCCCTTCGCCTCGATCTCACCGACCAGGCGGCTCACGGTTGAGTGGTCGAGGGCGAGGAGTTCGGCGATGTCCTTCACCGCGACGTGCTCACGCTCGGCCGCGAGTTCGGCGACCGCGTCGCACGCGCTGATCTCTGCGACGTCGAGGTGCCGGCCGAGCGAGGGCACGGGGATGCGCACCTCGGGCGGGCGCACCATCGAGGGCCGCAGCCGCCGCCGGCAGCGGTCGAAGTCGTCGAGCACCTCGTCGGGCAGGTGGGTGCCGACACCTCGTGCCGTGGGCATAACCACCTCCACTCGTCGTCCTCGGTCATCTACGTCGATTTGCGTGTGTCAGGCACACAATCTAGGGTGAGGGATATATGTGTAGCACACATAATCCCGGTTCGCCGAACCGCGGCCGGGGCGTAGCGACAGAGGCGTCGCAGAAGGTTGAGGAGTAGGCGTGGGCGGTTTGTCTCGGTGGGCGGTGCGGCGTCCCTGGTGGGCGATTCTCGCGTGGTTCGTTCTCGCCTCTGCGATATTCACTCTCGGAGGTCCGCTCGGCGGCAAGTTGAACGACTCGTTCTCGCTGCCCGACACCGACTCACTGCGCGCGGCGGAACTCCTCAGCCAGATGCCCGACAGCGGCAACAACGAGGCCACGGCGGTGACCGCGACGATCGTGTGGTCGCCGGAGTCCGGGTCGGCGCTCGACCCAAAGGTCGCGACCACCATTGTTCCGCTGCTCGAGGGCGTTGGCGCGCTGCCGTCGGTCAAGTGCGTGACGAACCCTTACTTCGACTTCGCTGACCCGACCTCACAGCGCGGATTTGGCCCCGAGTGCTCGTTCCCGCCGATCCCGCCCAACTTCGATGATCTCCCGACAGAGATCAAGCAGGCCTTCGCCGCTGCCGCGAAGGCGACGTCACCGATCAGCCCGGACGGCACTGTTGCGAAGTCCACTGTCACCTTCTCGGGCAGTGGTGACGGTAGCGATGTGCCGACTGCCACGGCCTCCGCGATCATTGCCGACGTCAAGGCGGCCAACGGTCAAGACGGCCTGCAGGTTGGCGCGAGCGGTCAGGTTCTGACGTTCGCCGGCCAGGCTCCGCCGAGCAGCGAGGCGATTGGCATCGTCGTCGCGCTCATTATCCTGCTGGTCGCATTTGGATCCCTACTTGCCGCTGGGCTGCCTCTGCTCACCGCGATCTTCGGCGTTGCACTCGGGGCCGCGTTCCTGCTCTTCGTCGCGCGGTTCCTCGATGTGGCGACTTTCGCACCGACGCTCGCCGCGATGATTGGTCTCGGAGTCGGCATCGACTACTCGCTGTTCGTCATCAACCGGTTCCGACAGGCAATACAGGCTGGGCATGACCCGAAGCAAGCGGCCTTCGAGACGGTGAACACGTCCGGCCGAGCAGTTGTGTTCGCCGCATCGACCGTGGTGATTGCGCTGCTCGGTCTGTTCATCATGCGCATCGACTTCTTCAACGGTCTCGCTCTGGCGGCCTCGGGCACGGTGCTGCTTGTGATGCTGGCGGCGGTGTGGCTATTGCCCGCGCTGCTGTCCCTGATGGGTCGCCGCGCGCTCTACCCCGGCTCGCTGGTGCTCGCGCGCATCTTCGAGAAGATCCGCCTGCGGCCGCTCGCGGTGCCATTCCGCGCGCTCTACCGATTGACGCGTCACTCACGTGGCGGCACGGCGCCGCATGCGGAGGGAAGTCGCTGGGCACACTACGGGCGCTTCCTCCAAAGGCGCCCGATCATCCCCGCCCTGGTCTCGCTCGGCGTCGTACTCGTCATTGCTATTCCGGCGTTGTCCCTGCGGCTCGGTTTCCCCGATGACTCCGGCACCGCTCCCGGCTCGTACTCGCGAATTGCGTACGACCTCACTGCGAAGGGCTTCGGTCCTGGCGCAAACGGACCGTTCTTCGTGGCGGTGCAGTTGCCGTCAAACGGCGACCTTGCGGGCCTCGGCCAGACAATCGCGGCACTCGAGGCGACGCCAGGGGTCGCGAAGGTCGTCCCCAACGAGCAAATGCTGCCGCTCTACGCCGAGACTCTCGCCGAATCCCGCGTGACCGCGATCCAGGTGCAGCCGACGACTGGCCCGCAGGACGAAGCGACCGCTGAACTCCTGCAGACGCTGCGCAATGACACACTGCCCGTGGTGAACGCTCAGACAGGTGCGATCGCCTATGTGGGTGGCACGACTGCGATCGTCGACGACTTCAGCGCCGTTCTCGCCAATGCGATGCCGCTGTTCCTCGCGGTCGTGGTCGGACTTGGCTTCCTGATGCTCTTCCTGCTATTCCGATCACCCATCGTTTCACTCACGGCGGTGGTGACCAGCCTGCTGTCCTTCGCGGCATCGCTCGGCATCACCGTCGCGGTGTTCCAGTGGGGGTGGCTCAACAACATCCTGGGGGTGAGCGGGACAGGACCGATCTTCCCCTTCCTGCCTGTGATGGTGTTCGCGATCCTCTTCGGTCTGGCGATGGACTACCACGTATTCCTGGTGTCGCGGATGCGCGAGGAGTGGGCGCTGCGCGGCGACAACGCCGCCGCGGTGCGCCGTGGACTCGCAGGTTCGGGCCGCGTGGTGCTCATGGCCGCACTCATCATGATCAGCGTGTTCGCCGCATTCATCCCGACGCCGAACAACACGATCAAGTTGTTCGGCGTGGCGCTGGCTTCGGCTGTCGTTATCGATGCGTTCGTCATCCGGCTGGTGTTCGTGCCTGCGTTCATGGCGCTGCTCGGTCGTGCGAACTGGTGGTTACCGGGGTGGCTCGACAGGGTTATGCCGCGATTCGACGTCGAGGGCGGCGCCGATGAGGTCCAGGACGACCTGCCGGGTGACCCTGACCCCACCGGCCCGGAGGCCTCCGAACCCGTCCGCGTCTGAGAAGCGCGACCTCGCGGATTTCGTGCGGTCTTGGTGTCTGCGTCCTCGGGGTTTGATTGCGCCTGGGGCTGCGCGGCGAGCGAGGCCCGTACTCGTATGTGGCTACAGCGCGCGGAGCAGATTGCCGTCGTACGCCATCGGCGCGGGCAGCGCGGCCACATCGCGGGTGCGGGGGGAGCGCCGGTGCTCAGTGCGCGCCCGACGATAGACCTCGGTTGTCTGCGCCGCGATGGTCTCCCACGTGAACTCCGCGCGCAGCCGAGCCTTCGCGCCGCGAGCGCGACGCTGAGCGTCGGTCGAGGTGAGCGCCTGCTCGACGGCGGCGGCGAGTTCGCGGACGTCGCCGGGTGTGAAGGTCCACCCCGTCGACCCGTCGACGACGAACTCCGCGAGTCCGCCGGTGCGCGCGACCGCGAGCGGCGTGCCAAGCGCGGCGGCTTCGAGTGCGACGAGTCCGGACGGTTCGTAGAGGCTTGGCACCACCGCGCAATCAGCCGCCGCGACGAGCGCGTGCAACTCGGCCTCGGGGAGCCAGCCGGCGAAGGTCACGGCGCGACCGAGGCGCAGGCGCCGTACCTGGGCCCGCATCTCGTCGACCTTGCTGCCACGCCCAGCGATGACCAGCCGCACCCCGGGCACGCGACGGCGTACGGCGGGCAACGCGTCGAGGAGCGTGTGCACGCCCTTCTCCCACTCGAGTCGTCCGCTGAATACGAGGAGCGGCGCACCGTCCGGTGCGAAACGTTCGCGTGCCGTGCGTACCCGCGCACGGGTCGTCTTCCAGGTCGCTAGGTCGATGCCGTTCGGCACGACGTCGACGCGCAGCGACGGGGTCGCGCCGCCGAACAGCGTCGTGACCTCGGAGCGCATGTGCTCTGAGCAGCAGATGATGCGCGCGGCGTTGTTGGCCAGCCACCACTCGACGCTGTGGATCGCGCGTGACAGGTCGCCGGGCAGCCAGCCCTGATGCCGACCGGCCTCGGTGGCGTGGAAGGTGGCGACGATCGGCGCATCGGTGAGAGTGCGCGCGGTCATCGCGGTGTGCGCGACGAGCCAGTCATGCGCGTGGATGACGTCGGGTGCCGCGGGCAGCACAGCAACCGCGCGGGTGAGGGCGTGCTCGAGGGCAAGGACCCACGGCAGCAGGTGGTCGACGTCGAAGGGGAGTTCGGGTGCGTCAGAGGGCACGCGCACGACGCGTACGCCGTCGATGAGGCTGATGCCCGGGGGTGCGCCGATCGCCGCA
>JBILVH010000023.1:0-12971 GCA_044370555.1 Candidatus Nanopelagicales bacterium | reverse complement strand
TGACGAGATTCGCGGCACTCGGGGTAGTCGCGAACTTCGAGCCCCTGTGGGCCTGCCTGGACCCTTCGCAGACCGAGCTCACGGCGCCGCGCCTCGGCCGGGAGCGGGCTGCGCAGCAGTACCGCATCGCGACATTCCTGCGAAGTGGCGCCGCGGTGTCCTTCGGCAGCGACTGGCCGGTGAGTTCATTCGACCCGCGCAGCGGCATCCGCACCGCTGTCACGCGTACATACCCGGGGGAACCGGTGTGGATGCCGGAGGAGCGGGTCGGACTCGGTGCCGCGGTCGCCGCCTACACGGCTGGCACGGCGTACCAGGCGGGTACGAACTCGGTCCGCGGCCAGATCGCCCCTGGTTTCGACGCCGATCTCGCCTGGGTCACGGACCCGTACGGTGTCGGACAGGGTGGGGGAGCGCACCGCCCCGCTGCGCCGGGCGCGGTCGGGGATGCCGGACTATTCGGGGATGTGCGCGGCACCTGGTGCGCGGGGGAGCGTAGCTTTCATGCTTAAGATTCTGAGTGCTTCCGGGGATCACGGCATGCCTTCGGTGTGTGACCGATCCATCGCATGGGTGGACGTCGTATGAGCGACCGGATTGACTCACGCGTGAGGCGTCGGCTGCCCCGGCCGGCTGAATTGCGGGCATTGGCCAAGACACGTCCGGTGATTCTGAACGCGACGGAGCGCCGACTCTCGAAGGCGTTCACGATCGCGGACCTACGCGAGATCGCGAAGCGACGCACCCCGCGGGCTGTCTTCGACTACACGGACGGAGCCGCCGAGGAGGAGATCAGCCTTGGTCGCGCCCGGCGAACCTTCCGGGATCTCGAATTCGCGCCGTCGGTCCTCCGCGATGTGAGTGCTGTCGACCTGACGACGAATGTGCTCGGTCGTCCTGCTGCGGTGCCCTTCTCGTTCGCGCCGACTGGTTTCACGCGGCTCATGCAGCACGAAGGTGAATCGGCCGTCGCCCGGGTCGCGGCGCGTAGGAGCATCCCCTACGCGCTTTCCACGATGGGTACGACGTCCATCGAGGGTGTACGCGAGGCGGTCAGCGGTCTCTCCGGGCCGTGCGGCGATCCGCGCCTGTGGTTCCAGTTGTATGTGTGGCGTGATCGCGGAGCGGCGACCGACCTGATCGCACGTGCGGCGAGCGCGGGATATGAAGCCCTCATCCTCACCGTCGATGTGCCAGTCTCCGGTGCCCGTCTCCGCGATGCGCGCAACGGGTTCTCCATCCCCGCCGCCCTGAGCCTTCGGACACTTGGGGATATGGCCCTGCATCCGGCCTGGTGGGCGAACCTCCTGTCCACTGAACCGCTGGCATTCGCATCCATGTCGGAGTGGCGAGGCACCGTCGCAGAGATGTTGGATGCGCTTTTCGATCCCACGATGACCGTCGACGACCTTGAGTGGCTGCGCGGACAGTGGCCGGGCCCGCTGGTCGTCAAGGGCATCCAGTCGGTCGATGATGCGCGACGGGTGGTTGCCGCAGGGGCGGACGCTGTGATCTTGTCCAACCACGGCGGCCGACAACTCGACCGAGCACCCGTTCCCCTGCGGCTCGTGCCCGATGTACGCGATGCCGTTGGCGAGAGCGCTGAGGTCTGGGTGGACACCGGCATCATGTCGGGGGCTGATGTGCTCGCCGCAGTTGCTCTGGGGGCGACCACCGCGCTCGTCGGGCGCGCCTACCTTTACGGACTCATGGCAGGGGGTGAGCGCGGGGTGGATCGGGCGGCGCAGATCCTCACCCAGCAGGCCGAGCGCACCATGAAACTGCTTGGCGTCCGCTCCCTGAGCGGCCTCGGCCCACAGCACGTTCGGCTGCCCTGATCACATTGACGCCCCCTGTGGTTCCTACAACTCGTAGGCGCGGCCGGAGGGTTGTCGGTCGCGCGGCTAGAACCACGTGACGGGGCCTTGGGCGAGGACTATCTGATGACCGGACGTGGAGTGCCAGACGGAGAGCACTCCGTCCAGTCCCTTGTGGGAGCGCAGCACTGGGAGTCTCTGCGCCAGGCTCACCCGCTCGTCGGCCGAGGCCCAGATGAAACCACAGGTGCCGCCACAGGCGCATTCGTCGAACGCGACGGCGGCACCTTCCTTCACCAGTCGCATGGCCTCCGCGGGCTCGATGCTCGACGAGACATTCTTGTGGGCGGTGCCGTCGGCTGCGATGAGTTGGCCGTCGAGGATGCCCGGTGGCAGGCGCCTGATGGGGGCTTTGGCAGGCGAGGACTCCGCCGCGGACATCATTTCCGCCATCGTGCTGCGCTCCTTGCGTCGAGGCACGACGCCCTCCCTTGCCTGCATGACCAGTGGTCCGCTTCAGGTTAACCCGGAAGTCGTGCTTGTGCGAAGTACGCCGTGGGCATCGCAAATGAGTTGGAGACCTATGCCCCGACGTCTGCCGGCTGACCGCCGGTGATGCACACGAGCTCATCGAACGTCGCTGGGAAGATGTAGTGGGAATGGCCGCGGGACGACCGATAGGCGCCATGCTCCCTGTAGTTTGTGCAACCCGTTCCAGACGGGGGATGGTCCCGCTGACCAGTGCACGTGGGCGAAAGTTGCTCAGTCCGTCGATGAATCACTAGGGTCGAAGGATGCATCGCGAAGGCTGGATCTTGTGGCTCACCGTTGTCTTATTCCTGGTCCTTGGCTACGCGTTGCTTCTTGTCCTCGCCGGATCCGTCGCAGGATCACTCTTCGACTTCTTCGGGTTCGGGCCGCCCCCCTCCATCGATACCCCAGAACTGCGCGGCTACCTCCGACTGCCGTACATGGTGCTGGGTGCGGTGATGGCTGGGTGGAGCTTGCTCATGCTTCTCATCGTTCGCGGTCCTCTCAAAGAGGGTGCGGAATGGGCTCCGCGCTTCCTGCTGCTGGCGTTCGCATTGTGGTTCGTGCTCGACACCGGGATGTCACTCGTGCTGGGCTTCCCCACGCACGCGCTCTTCAATGTTCCGTTCGCCCTCGCCCTGGGCCTCCCGCTCATCGTCTTGCGGAGGTCAGGAGCCGCAAGGGGCGCTGCGCGAGGTGGCACGTGACGTGCCGTGTGAGTCCAGGTCGCCATTTCGCCGGCTATCAGCGCTAACGGCACAACTGACATTGATGACCGGCGGTGGGCGTGCTCAGGTCCCGACGTCGGCGGGCTGACCGCCGGTGATGCGCACGAGCTTTTCGAACGGCGCCTGGAAGACGTAGTGCGGATGGCCGCCCGCAGGCCACACCTCGTCGTACTGACTGAGATCCACGTCGACGATCGTGCGGATGGGGGCAGGGTGACCCAACGGAGCGACGCCGCCTGTGGCCCCCGCTTCCCGACGTGACCGTCAGGAAGCGGGGTTTCGTGCGAGGAGGAGCAGGGCGCCCATGATGACTTCGATGACGAGATAGAGAAGCGCTACTCGGGGCAGTGATCGGTCCATGAGCGCAGAGATGATGCGGCCGGCTGCCATGCCGAGCAGCGCGACCGCCGCGGTGATGGTGATCCCCGTTCGAAGGTCGGGGAGGGCCAGCGCTACGACGAGTATCGCGGCCATCGCGAGGCCGAATCCACCGTAGACGCCGCGCACCTCGCTGCGGCCGGCCACCGAGAGCTGCGGGATGCCGAACTGCTGGGTGACGACGTTCGGCCTCACGATGGCCCCGATGCCCATGAGTGCGAATCCGCATGCCGCGAGCACAATGATGATGTTGCCGAGCATGCCTCAGACTCCCACACCTCGTCTAACCGTCCGAGGTTGCGTGCACCATCTCCGCCCATTGTCGACGTCAAGGCCCCTCTCAGCGTCGGTTACGGGCGCAATCCGGACCAGGCCCCCACATCGGCGGGGGTCCTGCCGGCGATGTGCACAAGCTCGTCGAATGTCGTCGGGAAGACGTGATGCGGATGGCCCCCGGCAGCCCATACCTCGTCGTACTGGCCCAGATCCACATCGACGATCGTGCGGATCGGCGCAGGGTGGCCGAGTGGTGCGACGCCCCCTGTGGTTTCTGCAACCCGGGAACTAGAGCTCGATATCGAGCCGCTTGGCGATCTTCCGACATCTGCTTGAGACCGACGCTGCTCCCATCTTGTTGAGCTTTCGTAGCCGCGGCGCGAAGTCTGACTCGAGTTTGCCGTCAACTTCGACGAATTGGGCTGCGGCTTCAAGTCCGTAGTAGGCGACGATCTTGCTCTTGTCGGTCTCTGACCACTCCATAACCTGGGCGTAGGCCTTGCGCCGTTGCGCTGGCGTCAAGTTCATGTGGATGAGCAGTTGTGGAATGTGCCAGCGAACTTCCTGCTGGGTGTAGCGCGGGAGTTCACGCATGACCTTGTTCTTGAACCCCCACGTGGATTCAGGATCGGTTTCGGCGACCTTCATGGCCACATAACTGGCCCTCATGGCAACAACGGGGTCGTCGTCCAGAAACAGCGAGTAGATCTCATCGAGGACTTCGGGGGACGCGCTGGCTTGCTTGATGATCTTTGGCGCTTCACCGACGGATGTTCGGGTGCCGCCGCTGAGTTGCGCCTTGAGGTCCTTAGCCACCATTCGACGATAGGAAGGTGTGCCGCCTAGCGTCAAGCGACCCCGACGTCAGCGGGCGTGCCGCCAGTGATGCGCACGAGCTCGTCGAACGTCGTCGGGAAGACGTAGTGCGGATGGCCACCCGCCGCCCACACCTCGTCGTACTGACCGAGGTCCACGTCGACGATCGTGCGGATGGGCGCAGGGTGCCCAAGTGGCGCGACCGCGTCGATCGCGAAACCACCACCCTGAGGCCCCTGCCCGGCGCCCGGAGCCCAAGCCCGCGGGCAGTGGCAAGATGGTGCCTGTGAGTCAACGTCGCCCGGGTCGACCGCCAGGCCCCGCGTCGGCCGCGTCCATGGCGCTGCGCGGTGCCGTTGACCTCGGTGCGATCGCTGCACAGCGCGAGGCGGCGCAGCGGGCCGCCTCGGCCCCGCCACCGACGTCCCTCGTGATCGACGTGACGGAGGCGACCTTCGCCGCCGAGGTTGTCGACCGATCGATGACGGTGCCCGTCGTTGTCGATCTTTGGGCGACCTGGTGCGGCCCGTGCAAGACGCTCTCGCCGGTGCTGGAGAAGCTCGCTGCGGAGTACGCCGGTCGCTTCGTGCTCGCGAAGATCGACGTCGACGCCGAGCAGCAGATTGCCGCGGCCTTTCAGGTGCAGTCGATCCCGACTGTCATCGCAGTGGTCAAGGGACAGCCCGTGCCGCTTTTCCAGGGTGCACTCCCCGAGCAGCAGGTGCGTGCCTACCTCGATGAATTGCTCAAGGTCGCCGCACAGGTCGGACTGACCGGCATGGTCGCGGCAACCGGGGACGAGTCCGTGGGGGATGCGGGGGTCGGGGAGACGGAGCCGCCGCTCGATCCGCGCTACGCAGCGGCATTCGATGCGATCGAAGCGGGTGACTGGGCTGGTGCGGAGGCGGCGTACCGGGCCGTTCTCAATGGCTCGCCAGCTGACGAGGACGCCCGTGCGGGCGTTGCGCTCGCCCAGTTGATGCAGCGGGTCGAGGCGGCGATGCGCAGCGACGTCGACTCGGCGTCGATTGAGGGGCGACTGGCCGCGGCTGACGCTGCTGCCGCATCCGGGGAGATGGCTGCGGCCTTCGCGCTGCTCGTCGACGTCGTACGCGACACGGCGGGCGATGAGCGCGAGAGTGCGCGGCAGCGGCTTCTCGATCTCTTCCTCGTCGCGGGTGACGACCCTGCTGTGCCCCCCGCGCGCCTCGCCCTAGCCAACGCCCTCTTCTAGCGGCGGTCCCATGTCCAGGCGTCCCTGGGCTCCTGTCGTGCTACTGCAGACAGCGAACCTCGCATCCGGTGTATCCAACGCGACCGTCATGGTGCTTGTGCCGTGGCTGGTCATCGAGGTGACCGGATCGGCCTGGGCGGCGGGCCTCGTTGCGGCCGCCTCGTCGATCCTCGGCATCTTCGTGGCGCCGGCCGTCGGCGTGCTGATCGACCGGGTGGGTCGGCGCCTTGTGAGCATCGGCTCGGACGTGCTCTCCGCGCTGAGCACCGCGGCCTTTCCGCTGCTTGCGCTGGTGATGGAACCGTCTTTGACCTCGATCCTCATCCTCGCGTGCGTCGGTGCGGCGTTCGATCCTGCGGGGTACACCGCGCGCAAGTCGATGATCCCGGATGCGGCAACTGCCTCCCGTGTGGACGTCAACCGGTTGAACGGCATCCACGAGGGGCTATTCGCCATCGGCTGGGCGGTTGGCCCGGTCGTCGCGGCCACACTCATCTCCCTCGTGGGTGCGATTTCGGCCTATTGGGCGCCGACCGTGCTGTTCGTGCTTGCAGCGGGCTGCGTCGCGCTGATGCGCGTGGGCGATGCCGGTCAGGAGGCACGGGCGGCCAAGGAGGCGGCGGGCCATGAGTCGGAGCGGTTCTGGACGACCGCCACGCGCGGCGCACAGGTCATTTGGCGGGACGGCGTCCTGCGTGCGCTCACCTTGGCGGTCATGGTGCTCGCCGCGGTCTACCTGCCGATCGAGGCGATCATCCTGCCGTTCCACTTCGAGGGCCTCGGTCAGCCGGAACGCTTCGGGTTGCTCATCACGGCGTTGGCAGGCGGAGGTGCGATCGGTGCCTTCAGCTACGGATGGCTGGCGCGGCGGCTTCGGCTGTACACCATCACATGCATTGCGCTGAGCGGGACGATCGTGGCCGTCGTCCCCCTGTCCCTCTTCCCGCCGTTCCCGCTGATGCTCGTGGCCGCTGCCGTGATGGGTGTTGCGTGGGGTCCGATGAACCCTTTGCTCAACACCGTGGTGCAGCGGCGGGTCGATGCGGATGAACAGGGCCGTGTGTACGGCGTACAAACGTCGCTCTTCTACGCTGCGCCGCCGGTGGCGATGCTCATCGTTGGGGGAGCCGTGACTGGGCTGGGGCTGGCTCCGACGTTCCTCGCGCTCGCGGTGCTGCTCACGGCAGTGTGCGTGGCGATCCTGTTCGTACCCGCGATCCGTCGTATGGACACCTGACCCCCTCACGGTGTCAAAACGTCCCGAAAAATAGAGCGTTTTGACACCGTGAGTTAGACCCCGAGGTGGCGGCGGCGGATCGCGACGAGCCTGGCCACGAGAGCCTCGGGGAGGGTCTCGGAGGGTCCGAAGCGCAGGGTGCCTGTGCTCCACGTCAGGCCCCGAAGCAACTGCGGATCGGCCTCGGCGAGTTCGGGCAGGACGCGGCCGCTGTGGGGGAAGTACGAGTTGTGCCGCGCGAAGGCGGCGTACCCGGCGATTGCCTTGCCCTTCACCTTGACGCAGGGCATGGCATAGGACATGCACTCCTCGCCGTCCGGGAGCAACGTGAGCAGGGTGTCTCGCAGGGTCTGCAGTGCGGCCCGCGGGACGGGGGCGATCTCCCTGAGGTATCCGTCAACGTCGAGAGCCGACACGGCGGAGCAGCCTACGGGTGCGATGTCGCCTCTATGGTGGGGATCTGCCCTTCGAAGCCTTATCCCCACCATAGAGGCGAGGTGGGTAGGTTGGGCGGGCCGGGGCTCACGGGCCGGGGCTCACGGACTGGGGTTGGCGGGCCGGGGCTCACGGGCTGGGGCTTGCAGGAGCGGGGCTCACGGGTGCGGCCTCAACGGGTGGGCGAGGGGAGGGCGATATGCCGATTCATCGGCCGGCTGAACCGGTGTTCGCGCACGACTCCGAGCACGAGGTATGGCGCTACCTTGACGCGCAGTTGCCGGATGACGCCGTGCTGATGACAAACATCATGTTCACCGCGGAGCGCGACTACGAGGTCGATCTGGTGGTCGCGTGGCCGGGCCTAGGTGTCGCGGTCATCGAGGTCAAGGGCGGGCACGTGACATACGACGGGGAGGAGTGGACGCAGTCGGATCGCACGGGGCAGCGGCGCATTGCTCCCGTGCGGCAGGCGCAGGCCAACCGCCACGCCCTGAAGCGGTACGTCGAGAGTCGCTGGTCCGGTGGCCCGGTGAGGATCGCATGGTTCGTCGCATTCCCGCACTCGACGCTGCCACCCGGAATCGACGTTCCAGGGGCTCCGCGTGACCGGATACTCGACTTCACCGATCTGCCCACCCTTGCCGACCGGATCCGCGCGGTGTTGAGCGATGCGGAGTCACCGCCAGCGCCCACACCCGAGCACTGCCGTCTCCTCGGCGACCACCTCACGGGGCGCTTCGAGCCGCAGACGCACTGGGTCAACTTGCGTCGCGTGCGGGCCGAACAAATCGATCGGTTGACCGTCGAGCAGTTCGGGATCCTGGACCTGATGCGAAGGGCACGCCGATTCGTGGTGTTCGGCCCCGCCGGTAGCGGCAAGACCTTCCTCGCTCTCGAGCAAGCCCGCCGACTCGCCGCTGACGGTCAGCGGGTCGCAATTCTGTGCTACTCACGCGGCCTGTCGCGCTACCTCGCACGCATTACCGACGGCTGGGATGCCGGGGAGCGACCGGCATACATCGGCACGTTCCATCGACTTGCTTCGCTCTGGGGCGTGAAGCCGCCCAAGGATGCACCCACGGAATGGTGGGAGGTCGAATCCGCAGAGGCGCTGCGCGCAGTCGCCGAAGCCCTGCCCGCCGATCGGCGCTTTGACGCGGTCATCGTGGATGAAGCGCAGGATTTCGGGGCCGCATGGTGGCCCGCGGTACTTGCCACACTCGTCGACCCCGACGCCGGAGGCCTGGTCATCTTCGCCGATCAGGACCAGGGTGTGTTCGACCGTGACGTCTCCGCCCTACCCATGCTCACTCCGCTGAATTTGAGTGTGAACCTCCGCAACAGCGAACCGATTGCCCGGTGCGCGGAAGCGCTCGCAAGCGATCCGGTTGATCACCTCGGTGTGAGCGGTCCCGAGATCATCCTCATCGACGTACCCATCGACGATGCGGTGTCCGCCGCGGACGACGCGGTGGAGGGACTCATGGGCCAGGGCTGGGAGCCGGTCGATGTCGCGCTCCTCACCACGGGCAGCCGGCATCCGGTGCAGGTCGAACGGGCGGGGGACGATGCCGATGCCTACTGGGACTCGCTGTGGGAGAACGACGACATCTTCTACGGCCACGTGCTGTCCTTCAAAGGTCTCGAACGACCCGTGGTAGTCCTCGCACTGAACGGGTGGAAGCGGCCGGAGCGCGCCCGCGAGTTGCTGTACGTCGGCTTGACCCGCGCGCGCGATCAGTTGGTCATCTGCGGGCCTCGTGCTGAGCTAGAACGACTCGGCGGCCCGGCGTTGATGGAGGCCCTTCGACTCTGATGCGGTAGGACGCCGCCACTCCGACGTGGTCCGACTGCGTATCCGTACCCACTACGGTGCTTAGTACGCGGAAAACGCGCACTAAGCACCGTAGTTGGGGTGCGGTGGGATGCGTTAGCGTGCGGCTCAATGACGTGACAGACCGTCGATGGGGGAGCGCGAGTGGGGATGTTCTTCTTCCGGGTCGCTCCGGGTGTGCGGTTGCGTTTCACGCGCACCGGGGTCCGAGCGGGCCTCGGTCCGCGCGCAGCACGCCTGCACATCGGTGACGGCGGATTGGGTGCGTCGACCGGTGTCGGACCGTTCGCCTACTACCAATCGCTCGGCGGATCGCGGCGCGGCGGGCGTTCCGCTACGGGTGGCGCCAACCCTGGCTCAGCCGCGTACGAGCGGGCACTGCGCGCCGCCTCCGCCACCGCGGAGATCGAAGCGCTACTCACCCTCCACGATCGAGAGTTCACCGCGGTGCAACCCCCCGTCGCTCCGATGTCAGCCGTACCCGATCTCGCAACTTTGACTGACGACCACGTGGCGAAGGCGCAGCGCGGCATCTCGTTCCTCCGCTTTGGTGCGCGCAGGGCGGCACGTGATGACGCTCGGGTTGCCGCGCGCGCCGAACACGCGCGGCTGGTGGAGGCCGCGCGCGCCGAGCAGCAGCGGACGCAAGCGGCGTGGGATGCCTGGTGGGCGGAGCTGTGCGCGGGGGATCGTGACGCGACGCTGGAGTACGTCAACCTGGCCTTCGACGACAATGCGGCACCCGCCGCTGCAGTGGAGATGGCCGACGGCGAACTCGCGGTGGTCGTGCGGGTGCCCGATGAGCGGATCCTGCCCGAACGTGAGCCGACGACGACCGCTACAGGCAATGCCACAACGCGCCTGATGCCAAAAGGACGGCGAGCTGAGCTCTACGCGGAGGTTGTCTACGCCTTCACACTCCTCACCGTGCGCGAGGCCTTCGCCGTGGCACCCGGCGTGCGGTCTGTTCAGCTCGCCGCCGTGCGCGGCTCGGCCAGTGACACTGTCGATGTGCTGCTCGGCTGCGCGGTCGAGCGCACCGCCTGCGACCGCGTCACCGATTGGCGAGCGCCGGCGACGCAGATCCTCAGAGCGATCGCTGACGACGTCGTGGAACGTCGCGGGCGAGGCGGGCTTGCACCGATCGACCTTGACGATCAACCGGAACTCGCTGCGCTGCTCGCTGCATCAGAGGTGACTGAGTCGTAAGCCGTACCCGAGCCGCTGGTCGTGGCCCGGTCGTGCGCGACGCTTGCTCAGGTTGCAGTGGAACCCCTACGCTGGCTGGGTGACTGCGCCGAGTCGTCGGTACGCACTGAGTCGTCGGTACACGCTGCCGCTCGTCGCCGTGGCGGTGTGCCTCATGGTGGCGGCGCTTCCTCCGGTAGCGGCGACTCAGCCCACTCCACGTACCCCTGCGACTGATCCGGTCGGTCGACTCGTGTGGTCGGGGTTCGCCGATGCGAAGCGAGGCACCGCAGCGTGGGGGTCCTTGACGGCCACCGATCAAGGTGCCAGTGCGGTCTGGCGGGGGTCGGCTTGGCCTGGCTCACCGGAACTAGCCCAAACGGCGTCCGCGAGAGTAATCGACGGAATGCCTGTCTGGGGGCCGGTCACCTCGCACCCCGTCGACGACGGAATCTTCTACGGTTTGCAGACCCTCGCCTCTGGCGGTGATCGACTGCTGCTCGCGTATCGAGGCGGGAATCCGACTGGTGACAGGTGGCTCCTTGTCCGCACTGCAGTTGTCACGGGTGACATTGAGACGTGGTCTGAACCGCTGCGGCTTTCCTCGCCAACAGCGACCGCCGTGGGAGAACCGCGCATCGCGCTTTCCGCTGACGGTGAGGTGGCGATCGCAGCGTGGGATGAATCTCCCGACGGGCAATGGAAAGTGCGCGCATCCATCGGTCGATTACGTGGTACGTCGTACATCTGGAGCACGCCGCAGGTCATTGATGATGGCAATGACTCCTACGCATTGGCCGCGGACATATCGGGTGATGGGTCGCGCGCCATCGTGCTGTGGAAGGGCAACTCCGGACTGCGGTCCAGCGTCGCGCTGCTCACGAATGACACCGTATCGTGGGCGCAGTCTCAGGCTTTGGAAGTCGACACCCGGCCCGTGAACAACCCAACTGTCATGCTGTCGACGAACGGTCGCATTGCCATGGCGGGTTGGAGAGCCTACGCAGACTTTGCAACGGCCATTCGCTTCTCGTCCGGACCTGTCAATGCGAACGGGCAGGTCACGTGGGCGGAGCCGACGACTGTCACACCAACGCTGTGGAATGCCGGTGGCGGCCTGGCCATGACGGTATCGCCGGACCTGTCCACGGTCATCCTCGCGTGGATCCACATGCCGCGTGGGTTCGGCGAAGTGGCTGCCGCCATCGGTCGGCGCTCGGGATCCCAGGTCACGTGGAATGCACCGGAGACGCTTTCCGGAGGTGCTCACGCGACCCCGCCCGCACTTGCAATCAATGCGGATGGCACTGGCGCACTGGCAGCGTGGGTAGACCCCAACTCCGAGTCCGACAACCTGAAGGTCTCGCAGGTGGAGATCCGGCCCGGTGGCCACACGTGGTCGGAGCCGATCACCCTGTCCGACGACGGGAGTGCCTTCTTCTTCGAGCCCTCCGTAGTCCGCACGTCCGGCGCCTTCGTCGTGGGTGCTTCGGCAAGGCGGCCGGGGGTCGGATTCGCGGTCCTGGCGGCAGCGGCTGGTGCCGCCGCGACCGCGCCCGTCATAGCGGACGCTGGTATCCGCGGCCCAGCGCGGATCGGCCGCACGGTTCGCGTCAGCGCGGTGGTGCGCGGCATTCCCGCACCCGAGGTGAGCTACCGCTGGAGTAGACGCAGCGGCGGCGACTGGGCCGTGATCCCCGGTGCGACCGGGCCTGCGTACCGGCTGGTGGACGCTGACGCCGGGCGGGATGTCCGGGTCACCGTCACCGCGCGCAACGACGACGGAGTTGCGGTGGCCACCGCCGTGATCGGAGCCGGCCGGTTGGCTCAAGAGCCGATCGGTCTGCCACCGCTGCCCGCACGACTTGATCCCGGCGTGACGGTGATCGCCCCCGGCCCGGTGACGACGACCGCGGGTCAGCCCGTGCGCATCCGCGTCGATTGGGTGCCCGAAGGCCTCGCCCGCGGTGACATCGCCGTGCAGCGGGTCCGCCTGCCCGGCGGCGGCGTCGGTGTCTACGTCCCCGTAGGCGCTACCGGTGAGGTGGCGATCCGGATCCGCGCGGCCGCGACTTTGACCTACGCGGCACTAACTATCCGGCGCACCTACTCCCTCGGCTGACGTCCGACGTCGCAGCCGGGAGTGCTCAGCGGAGGGCTCGGTTCACCGCGCTCACGATTGCCTTGAGCGATGCGGTGGTGATGGATGGGTCGACGCCCACGCCGTAGAGCGTCCGGTCACCGATCGCACATTCAAGGTATGCCGCGGCCGTGGCGTCACCACCCGCAGACATCGCGTGCTCGTGGTAGTCCAGCACCCGCACATCGATGCCGTACTCCCCGAGCGCGGCGCAGAATGCGGCGATCGGGCCGTTGCCGCGGCCGTGGATGGTGACGTCACTGCCCGTATCGCGCAGCACGACCTCGACCGTCGTGTCGCCGTCGACCGCGGAGTCAATCTTCACCGACCGCAGAGCAAAACGCCCCCAGGGCG
>JBILVH010000205.1:0-3771 GCA_044370555.1 Candidatus Nanopelagicales bacterium | reverse complement strand
GTCGACGGCGATCCCGTAGAACTGCTGCGCGTGCGGCGCCTCAATGGTGCGCAGGGGTGTGTCGGAGCCGCTGGCCCCCGGTGCGAAGAATTTCAGAGAGCTCCCGCTGGCAACCATCAGCGCACCATCGCTCGCGATGGCGAGGGATCCCGCCGTGCTGCCAACGTTGATGATCCGGACCGGGTCGGATCCGAGCGTCGCCGTAGGTTCGAAGACCTTCACGCGGTTCGTGTAGTGCTCAGAGAGGTAGACGTAGCCGCTGGCGTCGGTGACGACGTCCCACCCGCGATCGACCGTCGGGCTCATCGCAATGAGCTCTGGTCGATCGATCGCGGTAGCCCCGGCCGGAAGTTTCCAGAGCCGGTAGTCGTGATCGGCGACCCACACGTTGTCCTGCGCATCAACGGTGATGCCGGCGCCCCACATTGTCCGGCCATCCCCGCCGCGGCTCCACACCGCAACCGGTGCATCCGTGCCAGTGGCATTCGGCGCGTACTTCAGGATCGAGTCACCGCCACTGGACCACCCAGTGACGACATACATGTAGCCCTGACTGTCGAAGGCCACATCGCGCGGGTAGGAACCGGAGAAGTTCGGTACGGAGACGGTGAGAGCCGAGTCGGGGAGAACTTCGGTGGCACTGGTCACGGCGCCCACGGATGTCGAGGTGCGCGTGACGTCGGGGATGACCCCGGTCGATGCCGTAACACTCACTCGGATGTGCTTGCCGACCAGGCTCTCGCCGAGCAACAGTGATGGACGAGTGGCACCGCGAATGATCGTCCAGCCGTCTGTGCCGTTGGCTGAAGACTGCCACTCGTAGGAGACCGTGGGTGTGGGTGAACCAGCCAGGCCGGTGAGCGATGCGGTGAGACGCTGGCCTTCGGCGGTCGTGCCGGTCACACTCACGTCGGTGAGAGCCGGCGCAGTCGGCACGGCGGGGACCGCCGTCACCGACGTGGAGGCCGGACTTGTCACCTCACCGCCGCCGACGCCCGCACGGGCCACCACCGAGACGGTGTACGACTCGCCGTTCGTGAGATTGCTGATCGTGCAACTGGTGTAGCCGGCGCAGGTCTCGGTCGTCGCCCCGGACACAGCAGATGCAGTGCCGCCGGTGTATTCCGGGTCGTTCGGCGGGGTCCAGCTGACGGCAAGGGTGCCGTCACCCTCGACAACGGTCACACCCGTCGGAGCCGCGAGTGCCACGGAACTCACCGCCGAAGTCGCGCTGCTCACCGCGGTTCCCGGCGTACTCACTCCGTTGACGCCAGTGGCCTCAGCGCGGATGACCTTGCCCACCATCGCACGGCGGACGGTGTATCGGCTGCCGGTGGCCCCGGTGATGTAGGTCCACGGACCGTCCGCGGTGTCGGCGTACTGCCACCGGTAGGACAGTGTGGCCGTCGGGGTCGCGCTCACGCTGTTGGCCTGAGCGGTGAGCTGCTGATCGACCGCCGCGGTGCCGGAGACAGAGACAGAGCCGATGGAGACGTTCTCGGAGGCGCGAGTGATCTGGATCGACCAGTAGCTCCAGTCGCCGTACTGGCAGGTGCCCGTGACGGTACAGAGGCTCAGCGGGCCGCCGCCACCGCGCGTGCCGACGTTCAGGTTGACTGTGCGGCTCCATTCACCGGACTCGCACTCCCCTTCACATTCGGTCCAGTTGTGGAACCACCACCGACCCGTGTAGCCGACCGGAGGGGTGTCGTAGAACATGCGGAACTTCACGCTGGCCACGGAGTACGGCACGTCGATGCTGTACTGCCCCGAGCCCGAGGAGCCGGCGTACTCGTGCAGCGTGGGATCGAAGTCCGAGCCGGTCTTCGAGAGCAGAACATCACCGGTGACCGCGTCGGCAACCTCGATGCCCGTGATCGGATGGGGCCGCACGAGGGAGTAGGTGTAGGTCGTTGCACCCTCTGAACCGGTGTGCGTGATGGTCAGCGTGGTCCCGCCGATGTTCACCGGCACCGTGAACGGGCTGCCGGAGGTGACCGGCGAGTCGGGGGTGCCGTCGACGGAGTACGTCGCCGACCCCGAGGCGAAGGTTGCCGTGATGTCCAGGGTGTCGCTGGACGCGGGCACGAGGCCGCGGAAGGTGAAGGCAGAGGCCGGGACCGCGCTGAAGGTCACGCCCGGCGCTGTGACTGCGCTCAGGCGGGTGGCCGAGTACGCGGCCGCGCGGTTGATGGACACCGGCCAGTAAGTGAAGGAGAAGAAGTCGTAGCCCGAGCCTGAGGTGGCCTGCGTGGCCGGTCCGCCTCCGGACCAGCCGCCGATCGGCACGGTGAACTCCGCGCTCTCCTCACCCGACGCACAGTCGTAGCCGCCACAGTCAGTTGCTGAGTGGAACCAGGCCCAGCGCTCGTTGACCGGCACATCGGTCGGATCCTCGTAGTACATCTTCCACTTGAGCTTGGCCACTTCGTGGGGGACGTCCACAGCGGTTGTAGCACTGGAGAGGGGGTCGAAGTTCCCGTCATCAACATGGCGGCGGAGCACGACTTCACTCGTCGCCGCGTTCACCAACTCAAGGCCCGTGATCTGCCATGGTCGCTTGATCTCGACGTTGTAGGTCGTGTCGGCATTGCCGTCGTTGAAGGTGATCGCGATCGCGTTGAGCCCGGTGGTGATCGGGACCCGGGACGCCACCCCGGAGGTCAGCGAAGTTGGCGAGCCGCCGTTCACCGTGAACGACGCCGTACCTTCCGTGAAGGTGACGATGAGCGGCAGCGAGGTCTTGCGCGCGTTTGCGAACTTCTTGTACGTCGTGCTGGACGACGGGTTGCTCACGTCGAGGTCACTGGTGCTGCTGCCGGGGAGCCCCTCGTTGAGTTCCTGCACCTGGATGCGGGTGACCCCACCGGTCGCCTGGGCAGCCGGTGCCAGCACCACCGCGGAGACGAGCGTGCCTGCTACGGTCGCCACCGCGGCACGGCCGCCGATCAGACGACGGGCCGTCTTGCCAGATCCGTGAGCTCTCATCGCGCGCTACTGCCCTCTCGACGTGTTAGTGATCCGACTAGGGGTACCTAACAACATGGAGTGGGGCGGATACAAGCCGTAGCCGGAAAATCCATTCCGGTGTCACCCGGCTACAGCAACCACCCCCCGCAGCCACCCCTCACCGCCACCCCCTCACGGTGTCAAAACGCCCTGTTTTATAGGCCGTTTTGACACCGTGGGGACTAGGCGGGGCGGAGGTGTACCTGGCCGTCGAGCTCGAATGTGATGGTTGACACACCGGACATCCCGGGGAGCGGGATCCGTACATCGTTCATAGTGACGGATCCGCCGAGGTGCATCGCCGACATGTCCGCGGCCGGGGTGGCCACGACAGTCATCGGGATGTCGAGAGAGCCCGATCGGGCCGAGCCCGCAACGACCCACGGTGATGCGGCGGCGTCACCCTCGGCCTCGAAGACGAGCCGGTCGCCCTTGTACGACTTGATGAGACCGCGCGCGGCCGTCTGGAGCATGAAGTTGCCGGTCTTGAGTGAACCGAGGGCGAGTTCGAGTTCGATGCGTACGCCGCTACTCAGCGCTACAGCCCCGGCCACGATGGGCGCCGTCGCGGTCATCGTGCCCTTGCCGAAGTCGTCGGTCCGCAGTGTCATCAGCGGCTTGTCGCGCACGTCAATCGTCCATGAGGTCACCGCGGCAGGATCGCATACCCGACCCCAGCGCCCCCAACAACTCCCCCGCGCCCCCGCCCCACCCCGTCCCTCACGGTGTCAAAACGATTCATGAAACGGCTCGTTTTGACAC
>JBILVH010000204.1:0-3783 GCA_044370555.1 Candidatus Nanopelagicales bacterium | reverse complement strand
GAGGCCCCTTGATGCCCCGGACCCCCTGATGTGAAGCGACCCAGACGGGACTCGAACCCGCGACCTCCGCCGTGACAGGGCGGCGCGCTAACCGACTGCGCCACTGGGCCTTGCTGTAGTGCTGCCTTGCTGTAGTGCTGAACTGCCGTCGTGCCCAACTGCCGTACTTGCCTTGCTCGTGCCCCCAACGGGATTCGAACCCGCGCTACCGCCTTGAAAGGGCGACGTCCTAGGCCGCTAGACGATGGGGACCGCCTGTGCCGGTCTCCGTCGACCGAAGGCCGTCGCCGGACCGCGTAAGCATACGGGGAGCCGCCCCCGTGCGGCCACACGGGGTGCCTCTGCGCAGTGCACGCGGGCAGCCGTGCGCGCAACCTCGCGCGTGGGCGGCACGGCGTCGGTGATTCGTGATCAGCGGGTGAACAATGGGGCCATGACTGGGCAGCCTGCGGGCAGGCAGGTGGAGATCCCCGCGGCCGACGGGCAAGCCACCCCTGACCTGCCGCCCGCCCCCGGACGACCCGCCCGCATCCAGTCCCGCCGCCCACCGCTCACCCCGCACCTCGACCCCGAGGTCATCGCGCTCTTCGAGGCGCTGGACGACTCCACCCGCTACTTCGAGTGGGGCGCCGGTGGCTCGACGAAGTTGGCTGCGATGTCCGGGGCGGAGATGGTCATCTCGGTCGAGTCGAAGGCCCGCTGGATCGAGAACGTCATGGCCAACCGCAGGATCAAGGAGGCACTCGCCGCAGGCAGATTCCGACTGCATCACGCCGATATCGGCCCGACCCGCAAGTGGGGCTACCCCGTCCAACCCGTGACGCGCGAACAGGCGGCCGGCTACCACTCGCGCCCGTGGTTCGACGAGCTTGCGCTCGCACCCGATGCGCGTTGGTTCGTGCTGGTGGACGGGCGATTCCGCACGGCGTGCGCCCTCAATGTCGTTCTGAGCGGCGTCCGCGGAACGATGGTGATCGACGACTACGTCATGCGGGACGAATACGCCGAACTCGTGTCGGTCATTGGCGAGCCGGAACTCATCAGCAGGTCAGCACTGTGGCGGTTGCCGATCGCATCGTTCGACCGCGCTGCTGCGACCGCACTGCTGGAGCAGGTGTACGTCGATCCGCGGTGACGGCACAATGTGGCCGTGATCGACGTACCCATCCACGACTTCGAAGACCTCGTGGCCGAAGCGCTGGAGGAGATTCCGGACGAGATCGCGGTGTACGTCGACAACGTGGTCTTCGTCGTCGAGGATGAGGCCCCCGTAGATGACCCGGATCTCCTCGGCGTCTACGAAGGGGTCGCTCTCACCGAGCGCGGTGACACCTACAGCGGGGCACTGCCCGACCGGATCGTGATCTACCGGCTGCCGATCCTGCGTATCTGCGACACCTACGACGACGTCCTCGAAGAGGTCCACATCACCGTCGTCCACGAGATCGCGCACCACTTCGGCATCGATGACGATCGCCTGCACGAGTTGGGCTACGGCTGACCGGCTACTGCGTGACCTCGAGATCAATCTGTCTGATGGGTCGCCGCCCGTCCGCGGTCACGGCGTACACCGACTGTCGACCCATCACATGCCAGGTGCGCAGCGCGGCCAGACCGGCGTCGCTGACCAGCGCGGTGTCCTCGTCGATCCCGAGCACGTGCGGCGACCGCTTGGCCAGCGGGCGAAGTGCTAGATCGGGCATCCACTTCGAGTAGCGATCGAAGTGCGGCAGGACGCTGATACCCGGCACCACTCCGAGACCGGGTGTGCCGCCGCTGCGCGGGTGGCGGTAGTCGGGAATGTGCCCGCCGAGCACCATCGCCCCCGCGCTACATCCGGCGAGCGATGCGCCCGCACGCCATGCGTCGACGATCGCCTGCCACACAGAGGTGCCGCGCAGGGTCTCGGCGAGGTACGACGGCTTGCCGCCCGACAGATAGATCAGCCCCGCGCCGGCGACCGCGTCGACCCAGCGCGCATCATCGGCGTCGGCGCGGGTGCGCACGTCGACCACGATCTGCTCGGCCCCGAGCCGCTCCGCGGCCGACGCACCGAGCGCGTGCCAGCGACGCAGCACGGCATCACCCTCGGTCGCTGCCGCGGTCGCGAGCTGGACGTACACCTTCGGGCGGCCTTCGAGCAGCCACGCCTCGACGTCGTGCATCACGGGGAGGTACTCACCGCTCCCGACTAGCGCGAGGCGCCCGGCTCCGCTGGACTCGGTCGACTCGGTCACGGCGCCCGCCGTGGGGCTGCCGCACGCATCAGCCGATCGCGCACCGCGGCGGCAAGCGGCGAATCGTCATCCGGTGGAACGGCGATGACCACCGTGATGTCGGCGCTGTCCGCTGACCGCAGCGCGGCATACACGCAGGTGGCATACCCCGCCGTGTCGTCAGGTGCGGCAAGCCTCGCCGCATCGGGCGGGGTCGCCACCGATGCTGGCGCGAGGAGGCCGACACGTGCACCCTGCGCCCGTGCTGCCGCCGCCATGTCGGTGACCTCGGCCTGCGACGCGAGGTACACAGCCGCACGAGGTGCGTAGTGCGATGCGAGGCCCCCCGGCCACACCTCACCCGCGGCCGAGCGGGTCTCAGCATCGGCGCGGGCAGCGGGCTGACCGGCGTTGACCTGGCGCGCATCTTCTGCGGGTGCGATGCCCGTGACCCGAGCGATCTCAGGCCACCCGATGCTGCCGGGCCGCAGGATCGAGGGCCGTTCACCGGTGCAGTCGACGATCGTCGACTCAACACCCACCGTGCACTCACCGCCGTCGAGGATGAGATCACCGGCTCGGAGGTGGGGTCCGAGGTCGTCGGCCACGTGCGCTGCGGTGGTGGGGCTCACTCGTCCGTGCCGGTTGGCACTCGGTGCGGCCAGACCGTGCGGGGCTCCATCAGGATCCGCCGCATCGAGCGCTCGCAGCACCTCAAGCGTCGTCGGATGCGCCGGCACGCGCAGAGCGACGGTCGAGCGCCCCCCGGTCACCGCGTCGGGGGCTCGCTCACTGCGCGCGAGTACGAGGGTGAGCGGTCCGGGCCACAGTGCCTCGGCGAGCGCAGCGGCGTACGACGGCACCTCACGTGCCCACGCCCGCAGCGCATCCGCCGAGGCGATGTGCACGATGAGTGGATGCCCGCCTGGTCGGTCCTTGACGGTGAAGATCCGCTCGACCGCACCCTCGGTGCCCACGAGCGCACCGAGCCCGTAGACGGTTTCGGTCGGGACCGCCACGAGATGGCCCGCGAGCAGCGCGGTCGCGGCCCGCGTCGGGTCCGTGATGAGCTCCGCGTGGCCGTGCTCCGCGTCTGTCGTCATGACGCGAGTCGCGGATGTCGCATCCGGTGACCGCCCGAGCTGAACGCGCTGACCGGGACCACGGACTGCGCATCGGTGAGCAGGGTGTGCAGCACGGCGAGATTCGCCTCGCAGTCGGCGACTTCATCGGGCCACGATCCGGTGTCGCGCAGCACCTCGGGCATCGCGAGGTATGCATCGCGCGCGGCGGCGTACCTCGTCGCGGCCGCGTCGTACGACCCGAGGCGGGCGAGGAGGGCTGCACTCTCGTGCATGCATCCGGCGGCACGTTCGGAGAGCCCCGCGGCTTCGTACGCCGTGCGCGCGGCGTCGAGTTCGGCGAGCGCGTCGACGGCAGCACCCGGGTCGCTGGCATCGCCGATCCGCGTGATCGCTTCGCCGTGCCGGGCGTCGGCTGCGCGCACGAGGTCGTCGAGCCGTTCGGCGCCCTGCACTGCGGACTCGAAAGCCGCGATCGCTTCCGC
>JBILVH010000203.1:0-3822 GCA_044370555.1 Candidatus Nanopelagicales bacterium | reverse complement strand
CCGTCGCGGATGGCCGCCACCGGCGTCGCCACCCGCTTCTGGTCGTCGGCGCTACCGGTGGCCGGGCGAACGCCGGGCGTGATGAGCGTGATGTCCGCGGGCACGGCAGCGCGGACGGCCGCGACCTCCTGCGGGGAGCACACCAGTGCGCGGGCACCGGCGGCCACCGCGAGGCGCGCGAGTCGGACGACGGCGGCCTGGGGTGGGCCGGCCAGGCCGATGCCGTCGAGGTCAGTCGCACCGAGCGAGGTGAGGACGGTGACCGCGGCGATCCGCGTGTCGGGCAGGGCGGCAGCGGCTGCCTCGATCATCGCCGCACCACCACTCGCGTGGACCGTCAGGAACTGCGGCTGGAGTCCGGCGACGGCACGCGCAGCACCGGCCACGGTCGCCGGGATGTCGTGCAATTTGAGATCGAGGAAGATCCCGCACTCCCCGGCGGAGGCCTCACGAGCCGACCGCACGGCCGCATGGCCGTCGCGGCAGAAGACCTCGAGACCAACTTTGAGGGTGGAGACGTAGGGCGCGGTGGCCGCTGCCCACCGTTGCAGTGTCGCGAGGTCGGGTGCATCGAGGGCCACCGCGATGGGAGCCCTCACCCGTCGTCCTCGGCCGAGTAGTCGACATCAGGCTCGCGATGGGCGTAGGACACCGCGTCGCTGACGCGGTCGAAGCCACGTTCGACCAGGGCAACGGCAAGTTCGCGGTGGACGCGCACCGGTGCACTCGGATCGTTGAAGACGACCGTTCCGACCGAGACCGCCTGGGCGCCGGCGAGGATGAACTGCAGCGCGTCGAGACCGGTCCGGATCCCGCCCATGCCCAGAATCGGTACGTCCGGCAGGGCCTGGCGGATCTGCCAGACGCAGCGGACGGCCACCGGCCTGATCGCCGGACCGGACAGGCCACCCGTGATGCCGGCGAGCGCGGGACGCATGGTGTCGGTGTCGATGACCATCCCGAGCAAGGTGTTGATGACCGACAGGCCATCGGCTCCGGCGTTCACGCAAGCCACGGCGACGGCGACGATGTCGGTCACATCGGGGCTGAGCTTCACCAGGACCGGCACCGCGGGATCCACCGCCCGGCGCACCGATGCGACGACCTCCGATGCTGCCCGCGGATCGCAGGCGAAGACCTGGCCGCGGTCCTCGACGTTCGGACACGAGATGTTGACCTCGATCGCGCTGACACCTGGCGCACCGCGCAGGTGGGAGGCCACCCGCACGTACTCGTTCACCGAACCTCCGGCGATCGAGACCACCGCCTTCGCCCCTCGCTCGGCGAGCCAGGCGAGGTCCTTCTCGCACAGGGCCTGGACACCCGGGCCTTGGAGCCCGATGGAGTTCAACATACCGCTCGGGGTCTCGGCCATCCGCGGCGTCGGTCGGCCCGAACGCGGCGACCACATCACGCTCTTCGTGACCACAGCACCGATGCGGGTGATGTCGAAGAATGCATCCAGTTCCCGGCCGAACCCGGAGCAGCCCGATGCGGTGAGGACCGGACTGACCAGCCGCAGGCCGGCCAGCGACGTCGACATGTCGACCGCGGGCTCGGCCTCGACCGCGGGCGCCGAGGGCCGCTGGACTATCGCGCGGGTCATCGGGCCTCCTCCGGGAGCGGGGTAGCGCCGTAGGTGTCCGGGGGCACCGTGCCGACCTCCGACCAGCGCACCCGGTCGCCGCGGAAGATCGGACCCTCGACGCACGAGCGCACCATCCGGGTGACACCGTCGTCACCGATGACCGGCAGCACGCAGGTCATGCACACGCCGATCCCGCAGGCCATCGACTCCTCGACAGCACACTGGCTGACTATTCCGAATTCGGTGGCGGCCGCCGCGACCGCGGACAGCATCGGCATCGGACCGCAGGCGTAGACGACATCCGCGGAGCACCGTTCGAGAACGTCGGGCAGGACATCGGTCACCCGACCGCGCTGGCCGGCGCTGCCGTCGTCGGTGGTGATGGTCACCGACGATGCGAGCCGCTTGGCATCGAGCACACCGAAGAGGCGGTCCTCGGTGGATGCCCCGATCACGACGTCGACCCGACTGCCGCGACCGCGCAGCTCCTCGATCAGCATGGCCAGGGCGGATGAGCCGTAGCCACCCGCGACGAGGACGCAGTTGACCGGATCGCGCGGAAGTGAGAACGGTCGCCCTAGCGGACCGACGACATCGACCGGATCCCTCCGTCGGCGATTGGCCAACCACCGAGTTCCTTCGCCGTGCACGGCGACCACGATCTCGAGGGTCCCGCCGTACACCCCTCGCGACGACACGCGATGAATGGCGATGGCGCGGCGCAGGAGCAGCGCGCTCTCACCGCCGCCGATCCCCACGGCCACGAACTGCCCCGGGCGGGCCTGGGCCGGGATCGCTCCGGCGGTCAGGGTGATCACGTGATAGGCGCCCGCGCGCTTGACGTCGAGGATCTCGCCCCGCACTTGGACCGGCATCAACCCACCTCCGGGGGAACACTATCCGCGGCTCGCATCTGCCGGAGATCGGCGGAGTATTCCTGAAGGGACCGGACGCCGAGTTCGTCGTGCAGCAACGACTCGATGCCCTGCACCGCCGCCGCGAGGCCCTGGGCCGTCGTGATGCACGGGCGGCCCATCAGCACCGCCGCCGTGCGGATCTCGTAGCCATCCAGCCGGGGGCCTACGCCATAGGGGGTGTTGACGATCAGGTCGATATCACCCGCGCGGATCGCGTCGATGGTCGTCGGCTCACCATTCGGCCCCGGGCCTTCGTAATGCTTGCGGATGACGGTCGTGGGAACGCCGCTCCTGCGCAGGACCTCGGCCGTGCCGGCCGTGGCCACGATCTCGAAGCCCAGGTCATGGAGACGCTTGACGGGGAAGATCATCGACCGCTTATCGCGATCGGCCATCGAGATGAAGGCCCGGCCCCTCAGCGGGAGACCGCCGCTGAAGGCCGCCATCTGCGACTTGGCGAACGCCATCCCGAAGGTCGCATCGATACCCATGACCTCACCGGTCGACCGCATCTCGGGCCCGAGGACGGTGTCGACGCCCTGGAAGCGTCCGAAGGGCAACACCGCCTCCTTCACCGAGATCGGTGCACCGACCGGCAGAAGGGCTCCGTCGCCGGCGGGGAGCATGCCCTCACCGCGGAGGTCGCGGATCGAACTACCGGTCATGATGCGGGCCGCGGCCTTCGCCAGCGGCACGGCCGTCGCCTTCGAGACGAAGGGCACGGTGCGGGATGCCCGCGGGTTGGCTTCGAGTACGTAGAGCACATCACCCGCGAGCGCGTACTGCACATTCAGCAGTCCGCGGACTCCGATTCCGCGCGCGAGGGCCTCGGTGGATGCGCGCAGCCGCGCGATCACATCCGCACCCAGGGTGATGGGTGGCAGTGAACACGCGGAGTCGCCGGAGTGGATCCCGGCCTCCTCGATGTGCTCCATGACGCCGCCGAGGAACAGTTCACTCCCGTCGTAGAGCGCGTCGACGTCGATCTCGATGGCGTCGTCGAGGAACCGGTCCACGAGCACGGGATGTTCGGGGTTCACCTCGGTCGCCCGCTCCAGGAATGCCTCAAGCATCACGTCGTCGTAGACGATCTCCATCCCGCGCCCACCGAGCACGAACGAGGGCCGCACGAGCACGGGGTAGCCGATGTCGGCCGCGATGGCCTTGGCCTCGTCGAACGAGAACGCCGTGCCGTACTTCGGTGCCGGCAGACCCGCGTCGGTCAGGAGCTGCCCGAACGCGCCCCGCTCCTCCGCGAGGAAGATCGACGCGGGCGGAGTGCCGAGGATCCGCACCCCGGACGCCTCTAGGCCCGCC
>JBILVH010000231.1:0-3315 GCA_044370555.1 Candidatus Nanopelagicales bacterium | reverse complement strand
TGGCTCGTAGGTCGGGGGAAGGCAGCCCAGGGTGTCATAGGCCCAGGTGAAGGCGCGCTCATTGCGCATGGCCACGACCCAGTACGGCACGTCCTCGTGCCCGGCATTGTGGATGATCTTGTCGTCGATATCCGTCACGTTACGCACGAACGTCACGTCGAAGCCGCGAGCGATGAGCCACCGCCGTGCGACATCGAAGGCCAGACCCGAACGGATATGACCGACGTGCGGCGGCGCCTGCACCGTCGCACCGCATACGTAGACACTGACCCGCCCCGGCTGCAATGGCACGAACTCGCGCAGCGAGCGAGTTCGGGTGTCGTAGATGCGGAGCACGCGTCAGAGCCTATGGCGCCGCATGCGCGGTGATGATCGCGGTCGCGATAGCGGCGAGTCCCTCGCCGCGGCCGGTGAGTCCGAGGCCGTCGGTGGTCGTTGCGGACACGCGGACCGGTGCGCCCACCGCGTTGCTGAGCACCTGCTCCGCCTCCGCGCGGCGGGCCGCAAGACGCGGCCGGACCCCGATGACCTGGACGGCGACATTGCCGATCTCGAAGCCCGCGGCTCGGACGCGGGCTGCGCATTCGGTGAGCAGGGCGCCCCCGGACGCACCCGCCCACCGGGGATCATCGGTGCCGAAGACCGCGCCGAGGTCGCCGAGGCCGGCGGCCGAGAGCAGGGCGTCCGCAGCAGCGTGCGCGGCGACGTCGCCGTCGGAGTGGCCCGCGAGACCGTCGCCCTCCCACAGCAGGCCGGCAACCCACAGGGCTCGGCCCGCCTCGAAGGGGTGTACGTCGACGCCGATTCCGATGAGCGGCGTCACGGTCGACACCGCCCGCCGCTACGGGAGGACACCGGAGGATCTCCGTCGGGCGAGCACAGCCTCGGCGAGCACCAGGTCGAGGGGGCGCGTGACTTTGAAGGCTTCTTCGTGGCCGGGGATGACGACGACCGGGATGCCCAGGCCCTCCACCAGGCCGGCGTCATCGGTGCGCGGTTCCTCGGATGGGTCAACGAGCGCGTGCGCACGCCGCAGGGCGTCACGCGCGAATCCTTGCGGGGTCTGCACCGCGCGCAGCGCAGAACGGTCCGGCGTCCCGACGACGACACAGCGCTCGTCGATCGACTTCACCGTGTCGGCCACCGGCAGACCGGGAACGACCGCGGGCGCCCCGGCACGCACGGCGGCGATGACCGCCTCGACGAGGCCGACGGGTACGAGCGGGCGGGCGGCGTCGTGCACCAGCACGATCTGAATATCGGGCCGCACCGCGATCAGTGCGCGGGCCACGGACTCCTGCCGGGTCTGGCCTCCGGAGACGAGCGTCAACTCGGTGTCCTCCAGGTGCCCGGCCAGGAGCCCCCGGACCCCTTCGACCTCGTCGGAGGGGGCCGCAACCACGACCTGCGCGACCGAACGTGCCGCAGCCACCGCGCGCACCGCGTGCAGCAGCATCGGGGAGCCGTCGAGAGTCCGCAGGGCCTTGGGGCTGCCGGGGCCGAGGCGTTCACCACGGCCGGCGGCCGGCACGATGACTGCAACGTCGGGATCGGCGTTCACGTTCCCCTCCGCGCAGTCATGCTCGGCGACGTACGGATCAGGAGGTCAGAACCTCGTCGAGAATGGTCTCTGCCTTGTCCTCGTTGGTGTTCTCGGCGAGGGCAAGCTCGCTGACGAGGATCTGACGAGCCTTCGCGAGCATTCGCTTCTCACCCGCGGACAGGCCGCGGTCACGATCGCGACGCCAGAGGTCACGCACGACCTCGGCTACCTTGATGACGTCACCGGAGGCGAGTTTCTCGAGGTTCGCCTTGTAGCGGCGGGACCAGTTCGTGGGCTCCTCGGTGTAGGGCTGACGGAGCACCTCGAAGACCCGGTCGAGCCCCTCGGCGTTCACGACATCGCGTACGCCGACTAGGTCCACGTTGTCAGCCGGGACACGCACGGTCAGGTCGCCCTGGGCGACCCGGAGTACGAGATATTCACGCTCGACTCCCTTGATCGTGCGGACCTCCACGGCCTCGATGAGCGCGGCGCCGTGGTGCGGGTAGACAACGGTGTCCCCGACGTTGAAAGTCATAGGTGAGGCCCCTTTCTGGGACCCTCAGCCTACCACGGGGCCACGGCCCGACTCCCCCCTTCTCCGGGCCCCTCTCGCGGCCGCGAAGTGCCCGCGAAGGGTCACCGGTCGGTGCCTGAGGGTGACCCCGCGGGTACGATCGAACCGTGACTGACACAGCCCCGGCGGCATCCTCGTCAACGAATCGTCGGCTGAGCCGGCGTCGGATCGCCGCACTCGTCGCGGTCCCCGTTCTTGCCCTCGCCACCTCCGGGTGCTACAGCGGATTCGGCGCGACGACCAACATGCAGGTGACGCAGAACACCGGCAATGGTGTGCGCGCGACCGTCGGGGCGATGCTGATTGACAACGCGACCCTGGTGCGCGGCCCTGCGGGCAGCGGCTCGGGCACCCTCCTCATGGCGATCAGCAACCGCGGCAAGGAGGAAGACCAGTTGGTCTCCGTCACGATCGGCGGCGCAGAGGCGACTATGGAGCCGGCGGGCCCGGTCGCCGTACCAACGAACGGCATCGTGCGGTTCGGATTCAACGCCGACCACTGGGTCAACACCTACTCACTCGACGCCCCCATCAGCGGCTACGTACCCGTGCAACTGACCTTCGCGAAGGCGGGTGTTCTCAGCATCAGCGTCCTCACGGTGGAGCCCACCGGGTACTACGCGGGGATCACGCCCAACCCGGCCACGCCTCCGCCCGCACCGCTGTCCTGATCGTCCCGGGCCCCGATGGGCCGCGAAGATCAGACTTCGTACTTGTAGCCCAGGCCGCGCACCGTGAGCAGGTGACGCGGGACTCCCGGGTCCTCCTCGATCTTCGATCGCACGCGCTTGACGTGCACATCCAAAGTCTTGGTGTCTCCGACGTAGTCGGAGCCCCACACCCGGTCGATCAGTTGCCCGCGCGTCAGCACCCGACCCGCATTGCGCACGAGGTACTCCAGCAGGTCGAACTCCTTGAGCGGCATCGGCACAACCTCGCCGCGCACCGAGACCAGGTGACGCTCGACGTCGATGCGCACGGGCCCGGCCTCGACCACACTCGGAAGTAGTTCCTCGGGTTCGCCGCGGCGGCGCAGGACCGCGCGGATGCGGGCGACGAGTTCACGCGACGAGAACGGCTTGGTCACGTAGTCGTCGGCGCCGAGTTCGAGGCCGACGACCTTGTCGACCTCGCCATCCTTCGCCGTGACCATGATGATCGGCACCGTCGAACGCTGGCGCAGCGTGCGGCACAC
>JBILVH010000201.1:0-3857 GCA_044370555.1 Candidatus Nanopelagicales bacterium | reverse complement strand
CTAGTCGTGCGACCAAATCCAGGAGCCGGTCGATGTAAGCAGGCTCATCGTGGCCCTGCTGCGGACTGATCGTGGTGCGAACTCCCAGCGGTGACGGGGGAAAGTGCCTACTCATGAAGTCGCACGTGCTCGCTGCGCCGTGCAGCAGGAGCGCGTAGGCGGCCATCGTGCCATCGTGCCGGTACATTGAGGTGGTGCCTTCACTGCGACACGCACTGCGCCGGCTCAGTTCCGCGAAGGCGGTCCTGGAAGCCGACGAACTCGCATCGGAGTCGTCGGAAGCCGGTGTCGACCGCATCTGCACATGCTTGACGGGTGAGGTGGTCACGCTGCGTGGAACGGTCGGCAGTGTGACGGTGAATCCCGCGTCAGTGGTGCCCCAGTTCGAGTCGGAGTTGTACGACGGCACCGGGCGGATGCGCATCGTCTGGTTGGGTCGGCGCAGCGTGCCAGGTGTCGAGGCGGGACGGAAGTTGGTGGTGACCGGGCGCGTGACCTGTGACCATGTCGGGTCCGAAATCACAATGTTCAATCCCGCCTACGAGCTCGCCCCGCTGGGCACCTGATGTCGAACACCGCACCGCCGCCCGAGGACCAGCCTTCGCACACGCATCAGCGGCACGGCGGGGTCGAGCACGAGACGTTTGCTGATGTGGTCGCGGAGCGGGCCATCCTCGCCCGTGCCATTGGCGGATGGCGCGGCGTGATCGACTCGGGGCTGCCGCCCGCAGTGTTCGTCGCGGCCTACCTCATCACGGGGAACAACCTGACGGTCTCGGTGTGGGCCGCGATCGGCGTTGCGGTCCTAGTTGCCGGGTGGCGGCTGCTTCGCAAGGAGCCGCTTCAGCAGACTATCGCTGGATTGATCGGCGTCGGCGTCTCCGCCTTCTTCGCATCACGCACCGGACGCCCCGAGGACTTCTTCCTGCCGTTCATGGCCGTCAATCTGGCGTACGGCCTGGCATTCCTCGTCTCGATCCTCGTGCGCTGGCCCCTCATCGGTGTCCTGGTCGGGTTCCTCACCGGACTCGGGACGTCATGGCGCAAGGATCTGTCCCTCCGCAGGGTCTTTGCGGCCGCGTCCTGGCTGTGGGTCGGGGTGTTCTTCCTCCGCGTGGCTGTCCAGGCACCCCTGTGGATGGCGGCTCTCGTCGGGCCCCTGGGTGTCGCGCGCGTGATCCTGGGGTGGCCGCTCTTCCTGCTCGGCGCGTACGTCACCTACTTGGTGCTGAAGCAGCCCCTGGCACGGGCTCGCGAGCAGCGGACTGCGCAGGCCCGGGCATCGGCGGGTACCGACGAAGCGCGGGATGAACCGGCCACCTGACCGACGACACGGTCTAGTCCGCGACGACCTCACGCAGTGCCTGCTCCTGATCGGGGGCGGCGACGAACAGGAGTTCGTCCCCCACCTCCAGGGCATCATCTGCTGAGGGTGCGATCACCCGGGCGCCGCGCACGATGGTGACCAGGACGACATCCGTAGGCCACGCTACGTCGCCCACGCGGGTCCCGGCGAGCCTCGACATCGACGACAAGGTGATCTCGACGAGATTCGCCTGGCCCTGGCGGAAGCTGAAGAGGCGCACCAAGTCGCCGACACTCACGGCCTCTTCGACGAGCGCAGACAGCATGCGGGGCGTCGACACGGCGACGTCGACGCCCCACGACTCGTCGAACATCCACTCGTTCTTGGGGTGGTTCACGCGAGCGACGACACGGGGGACTCCGTACTCAGTCTTGGCAAGGAGGGACACCACGAGATTGACCTTGTCGTCACCCGTTGCGGCAACCATCACCTGGCAGCGCTGGAGTTCGGCGCCCTCCAGGGAGGAGATCTCGCAGGCGTCAGCACGCAGCGTGGCCGCACCCTGGACCACCCCTGGTCGTGCGAGATCGGCATCCTTGTCGATGAGGAGCACTTCATGTCCATTGGCGAGGAGTTCCCGCGCGATCGACCGGCCCACCTTGCCCGCTCCCGCAATCGCAACCCGCATCAGCCGCTCACCCGGCCCGGCCCCGATTCCAACACCGCTTCGACCCGCTGGCGGTCCTCGGGGGCGAAGAGCAGGTGCACCAGGTCACCCTCCTGCGCGACGGTCCGCGGTGTGGGCAGGATCCCCTTGCCCAACCTCGTGACGAACGCGACCCGGGCACCCGAGTGCTCCTCCACGTCGACGTACTTCTCGCCGAACCATCCGGCGCCGATATGCACCTCAGCGAGGACGATGCTCGCGCTCGGGTCGGCGTACTCGTCCTCCGCCCCGAGAGGCATGATCCGCCGCAGGATCTGTCCGGCTGTCCAGGACACGGTCGCCACAGTCGGGATGCCGAGTCGCTGGTAGACCTCCGCCCGACGGTGGTCGTATATGCGAGCGACCACGTGCTCGACGCCGTACGTCTCCCGCGCGACCCGCGCAGCGAGGATGTTGGTGTTGTCGCCGCTACTCACCGCGGCGAAGGCGCGGGCCCGGGAGATCCCGGCGGTCTCGAGGGTTTCCCGGTCGAATCCAACTCCCGTCACCGTCTGACCCGAGAAGCCTGTCGGGAGTCTGGTGAAAGCATCGGAGTCTTGATCGACCACTGCGACGGAATGACCTGCCGCATCCAGGCGGGTCGCGAGGAGTGATCCAACGCGCCCGCAGCCGAGGATCACCACGTGCACACGCCGAGGTTACACGCCATGCCCGACGCAGGGTTGGTGCGGCGTACGCTGTCATCCCGTGGCCGTCGGCGACATGATGAAGCGGCTCCTCTTCGGCAGGGCGCTGCGCAGCGACCGCCTCGGGGAGACCCTCCTCCCCAAGCGGATCGCGCTGCCGGTCTTCGCGTCGGACGCCATGTCGTCCAATGCCTACGCGACGCAGGAGATCCTGCTCGTGCTGGCGATCGGAGGGATGTCCTTCTACGCATTCGCCCCGTGGGTCGCCGTGCTGGTCATCCTCGTCTTCTTCGTGGTCATCGCCAGCTACCGCCAGAACGTGCGCGCCTATCCCGGCGGCGGGGGCGACTACGAAGTGGTCTCGGCGAACCTCGGGCCGCGATGGGGTGTGTTCGTGGCGAGCGCGCTCCTGGTCGACTACGTCCTGACCGTTGCGGTCTCGATCAGCGCTGCGGTCGCCAACCTTGCCTCGGCATTCCCCGCACTCCAGGAGCGCGTCACGCTCTGGGCACTTCTGATCATTCTGTTCGTCGCGCTCCTGAACTTGCGCGGGGTCCGTGAGTCAGGGGCGCTTTTCGCGATCCCGACGTATGCCTTCGTCTTCGGCATTGCCGCGCTCACCGTGTGGGCGGCGATCCGGCTGATCGCCGGTGATACCCCGAGGGCGGAGTCCGCCGATTGGCAGATCGTCGGGGAAGTCGGGGTCGGCGGTGCGGCACTGGTATTCCTCGTCGCGCGGGCGTTCTCATCGGGCACCACTGCGCTGACGGGGATCGAGGCGATCGCCAATGGGGTTCCGGCGTTCCGCGAGCCGAAGTCCCGGAATGCGGCGACGACCCTGCTCCTCCTCGGGCTGATCTCCATGGCGATGTTCGGGGCCATCACGGCGTTGGCGCTCATAACCGGGGTCAAGGTGGCCGAGAACTCCGAGGACCTGATCGGCCTGCCCGCGGGAGAGGAGCAGAAGACCGTCATCGTCCAGGTGGCCGACGCCGTCTTCGGCTCCTTCGGGATCGGCGTGTGGTACATCTCCATTGCCACCGCTCTCATCCTGGCGCTCGCGGCGAACACCGCCTTCAATGGCTTCCCGGTGCTGGGTTCGGTGCTCGCGCGAGACGGATACCTGCCCCGCCAGTTGCACACGCGCGGTGACCGGCTTGCCTACAGCAACGGGATCATCGCTCTGGCAGCCGCGGCT
>JBILVH010000200.1:0-3864 GCA_044370555.1 Candidatus Nanopelagicales bacterium | reverse complement strand
ATGTTCGCCGAGGCTCTGCGCGATGCGGGCTATCCCGATGGCACGTTCAGCCATGTCATCGGCTCCGGTGCAAGTATCGGTCGTGCACTCATCGAGCATCCGCTCGTGGCCGGGGTGACGTTCACCGGGTCGTACGACGTCGGCATGGGAATTGCACGGTGGATGACATCGGGTGCGTACCCGCGACCGTGCATCGCGGAGATGGGCGGCAAGAACCCCGCGATCGTGTCGGACACGGCCGACGTCGAGCGCGCAGCGCTGGGCATCACCCGTTCGGCCTTCGGCATGGGCGGTCAGAAGTGCTCCGCGCTCTCACGCGTCTATGTGCATCATGCGGTAGCCGACAAGCTGTTGGACCGGTTGGTGACTTTGAGTAGTGCGCTGGTGATCGGTGACCCGACCGATCGCGCCACCTACCTGGGTCCGGTGACCACGCGAGGCGGTTTTGACGACTATGCGACCTATGTCGAGCGTCTGGGCCAGGATGGGGCGCACGTCGTCACCGGGGGCAAGAGGCTGTCGGCGGGTGGGGCGACCGATGGCTTCTACGTCGAACCCACGATCGCTGAAGCACCGGCTTCGCACCCGCTGTGGCAGGTGGAGATGTTCCTACCGATCGTGATGGTGCATCGCACCGGGTCGAATGAGGAGTCGATGCGACTGGCTAACGACGTGCCCCTGGGGCTGACCGCCGGCTTCTACGGCGCCGAGATCGACTGGTTCTGCGATCGCATCGAGGCGGGAACGACGTACGTCAATCGCCCGCAGGGTGCGACGACCGGTGCCTGGCCCGGGTATCAGGCCTTCGGCGGGTGGAAGGGCTCCACGTCGACTGGCAAGGCGATCGGCTCGGCGTACTACCTGCCGCTGTATCTTCGGGAGCAGTCCCGCACCATCGTCGACTAGTGAGGACGCACGTGGACACCCCGCACCTCCGCACGGCGTTGCCCGGCCCGATCGCACAGCAGATCCTCGCTCGCGACGTGCGCGTGACCTCACCGTCCTACCCCCGCGACTACGAGTTCGTCATGGACCGCGGGCGGGGCGTCGAGGTGTGGGATGTCGACGGCAACCGCTTCCTGGACTTCATGGCGGGGATCGCAGTGTGCTCGACGGGTCACGCGCACCCCGACGTCGTCGCAGCTGTGCAGCGCGCGAGTGAGCGCTTCCTGCACATCTCCAGCGACTTCTGGCATGAGGACTTCACCGGACTCAACGAACGCCTCTCACGACTGGCCCCGATGCCCGACGGCGCCATGAGCTTCGTGTGCCAAAGTGGCACCGAGGCACTCGAGGCGGCACTCAAGCTTGCCCGCTACGCGACCGGCCGCCCCCGCTTCATCGGCTTCTACGGCGGTTTCCACGGCCGGTCGATGGGTTCACTGTCTTTCACAGCCAGCAAGTACACCCAGCAGAAGGGGTATTTCGCGGGTATCCCCGGCATCACGCACATCCCGTTCCCAAACCCGTATCGCCCGGTCCTCGCGGGCGACGATCAGGGTGAGGCGGTGCTGCGCTACCTACGCGAGGTCGTCTTCGCATCGAACGTGCCAGCATCCGAGGTCGCGGCGATCGTCCTCGAACCGCTGCTCGGTGAGGGTGGGTACGTCGTACCGCCCCCCGGTTTCCTGCCCGGACTTCGGGATCTGTGTGACGAGCACGGGATCCTGCTGGTCCTGGACGAGGTGCAGACCGGTGTGGGTCGCACCGGACGCATGTTCGCGGCGGAGCACTTCGATGTGCAGCCCGACATCATGGCGGTGGCCAAGGGGCTCGGGTCTGGTCTGCCCATCGGGGCCATGGTCGGTCGCCCCGAACTGGTCAGCCGGTGGCAGCCGGGAGCACATGGCAACACCTACGGCGGTAATCCGTTGTCGTGTGCAGCGGCTTGCGCGACCCTCGACCTCGTGGCGGGTGGGCTCGCCGACAATGCGGCGGATGTGGGCGGCCATGTGATGCGGCGCGCTAGGGGCCTGGCTGAGCGCTACGCCGTCGTCGGGGATGTGCGCGGCCTCGGGCTCTTCATCGGTGTGGAGTTCGTGACCGATCGGGTGAGCAAGGAGCCGGCGGTCGACCTCGTCGATCGCATCGTGCGCCGCGCCTTCCACAACGGGCTGCTGCTGCTGTCGTGTGGCCGCAGCACCATCCGGCTCATGCCACCTCTCGTCGTGACGCCCGCAGAGGCGGACGAGGCGATGGACATCTTGGACGCATCCATCGCGGAATGCCTCTAGGCGTCGGCGACCCGCCGGCCGCGCTGACTACATCACCGCTTGCAGGAAGCGGCGGGTCTCGGGCTGCTGCGGATTGGTGAACATCTGCTCCGGGGTTCCCTGCTCGAGGATGACTCCCTCGTGGAAGAAGCACATGCGGTTCGCGACCTCGCGTGCGAAACCCATCTCATGGGTGACGACGACCATCGTGGTGGAGTGCGACTGGGCTAGGTCGCGCATGACCGCGAGCACCTCGTGGATCAACTCCGGGTCGAGTGCCGACGTCGGCTCGTCGAAGAGCATGACCTCAGGTTGCATGGCGAGGGCGCGCGCGATGGCGACACGCTGCTGTTGACCGCCGGACAGTCGGATGGGGTACTCCGCAGCCTTGTCGGCCAGGCCGACTCGCGTCAGCAGGGTCATGGCCCGGTCGCGCGCCTCCTGCTTGGAGACCTTGGCCACCCGGACCGGGGCCTCGGTGATGTTGTCGATCACGGTCATGTGGGGGAAGAGGTTGAACTGTTGGAAGACCATGCCGCACCGGATCCGCAACTGGCGGACCTGCTCCTTACGGCGACGGGTGGGCAATCCGGTCGTCACGCGGATGCCGGCGATGTCGATCACGCCGGTGGTGGGCTCCTCGAGGAAGTTCAGGCATCGGAGGAAGGTGCTCTTGCCCGATCCGGACCGACCGAACACCACGACGACATCCCCCGCGTCGATATCCATGTCGATGCCCTTGAGGACCTCGAGGGGCCCGAAACTCTTGTGGAGGTCGCGCACCTGGATGATCGGCGCAGTGGGCGTGCTGTGGGTGCTCATGGTGCCGCCTTCGCCGTACGCACATAGCCCCTACTCATGCGGGCCTCCAGTTTGCGCTGGAAGAAGGAGAAGATCGCGGTCAGCACCCAGTAGACCAGCGCGGCGATGAGCAGGGCCTCGAGGTTGCGGAAGTCCGCCTTGCCGAGCAGTTGGGCCATCCGGAAGGGATCCGCCCACTGGATGGTGGTCCCGAGCAGGCCGATGAGTGCGGTGTCCTTCATCATCGCGATGAACTCGTTGCCGGTCGGCGGGATGACGATGCGGACAGCCTGGGGCAGGACGACCCGTCGCATGCGCTGGCCGTAGGTCATGCCGAGGGCCTCGGCGGCCTCCGTCTGGCCGTGCGGGACGGCCTCGATGCCGGCGCGGAAGATCTCGGTCATATAGGCGCCGTAGTTGAACGCGATGCCGATGACCCCGGCCACCCCGGCCGAGAGGATGAAGATGTCGGCCACATTCTTGGGGAACAGCCCGGCCGCCAACTGCGGGAGGGCGAGGTACCACAGGAATAGCTGCACGATCAGCGGGGTGCCGCGGAAGAACGATGTGTAGAACCCGCTGATGCCGTACGCGATGGGGTTCTTCGAGATGCGGCCGAGGGCGCCGAGTAGGGCGAGGATGACGGCCAGGGTGATGGCTAGGACCGAGAAGTAGATCGTCACCCACACCTGCCGGGCGATTGCCCAGGTGTGGTCGACCATCCACTGGGTGTCGAAGCCGCTACGAAGGAATGCGACGCCGATGAGGACTGCGATGACGAGCCAGACCGCGGCGACCTTGACCCGGAAGGGGATCGACAGGCTCGCGATCTGGACGGACTCTACGAGCC
>JBILVH010000219.1:0-3478 GCA_044370555.1 Candidatus Nanopelagicales bacterium | reverse complement strand
CGGCCACGGCGGGGTCGTGGTCTATGACGACACCGTCGACATGGCGGCGCAGGCGCGCTTCGCCATGGAGTTCTGCTCACTCGAATCATGCGGGAAGTGCACTCCGTGTCGCATCGGCTCGACGCGCGGTGTCGAGACCATCGACAAGATCGTGGCCGGGGTCGAGCCCGCCGAGAATCTTCTGCTCCTGCACGACCTGTGTGACACTATGACCGACGGTTCGCTGTGCGCCATGGGCGGATTGACCCCGCTGCCGGTGCGCAGTGCCCTCAAGCATTTCGCACGCGACTTCGGCCTTCCCGCGGAGGCTGCGGCGAGCAGGGAGCAGGTATGACGATCCTTCACGAGCCGGATTTCGGCACGCCCGCCTCCGACGCGGGCGAGGTCGTCCGGCTCGAGATCGACGGGATGCCGGTCGAGGTGGCCGCTGGCACGTCGGTGATGCGCGCCGCCGCGGAGTCGGGGATCCCCGTGCCCAAGTTGTGCGCCACAGACTCGTTGGAGCCGTTCGGGTCGTGTCGCCTGTGCCTGGTCGAGATCGACGGGCGCAAGGGCACACCGGCGTCGTGCACGACGCCGGTTGAGCCCGGGATGGTCGTGCATACGCAGACCCCGAAGTTGGAGAAGCTGCGGCGCGGCGTCATGGAGCTCTACATCTCGGACCATCCGCTCGATTGCTTGACCTGCCCCGCGAATGGCGACTGCGAACTGCAGGACATGGCGGGTGTGGTCGGCCTGCGTGATGTCCGCTACGGCTACGCGGGGGAGAACCATCTCGACGGTGAGACCGATGCGTCGAATCCCTACTTCTCCTTCGACTCGTCGAAGTGCATCGTCTGCAGCCGCTGTGTCCGGGCCTGCGATGAGATCCAGGGCACGCTCGCTCTGACCATCGCGGGACGCGGCTTCGACTCGGTGGTGAGCCCCGGCGGCAAGGACTTCATGTCGAGTGAGTGCGTCTCGTGCGGCGCGTGCGTGCAGGCCTGCCCGACGGCGACGCTGCAGGAGAAGAGCGTCATCGACCTGGGTATGCCGACGCGCACGGTCCTGACCACGTGCGCCTACTGCGGGGTCGGCTGCTCCTTCAAGGCCGAATTGCGCGGCGACGAACTCGTGCGGATGGTGCCCTATAAGGACGGTGGCGCTAACGAAGGCCACTCGTGTGTCAAAGGGCGATTCGCCTGGGGGTACGCCACCCACCGCGATCGCGTGACAACCCCGCTCGTGCGCGAGTCGATGCACGATGAGTGGCGCGAGGTGTCGTGGGATGAGGCGATCGGGTTCGCTGCCGCCCGCCTGAAGGACATCCAGTCCCGGTACGGGGTCAACAGCATCGGTGGCATCACGTCGTCGCGCTGCACGAACGAGGAAGTGTTCGTCGTGCAGAAGATGGTGCGGGCGGCGTTCGGCAACAACAATGTCGACACGTGCGCGCGCGTCTGCCACTCTCCGACCGGCTATGGCCTCAAGCAGACGTTCGGGACCTCGGCCGGCACCCAGGACTTCAAGTCGGTGGAGCAGTCCGACGTCATTGTGGTCATCGGGGCGAACCCGACCGACGGCCACCCGGTCTTCGCGTCCCGAATGAAGCGGCGGCTGCGTGCCGGCGCCAGGCTGGTGGTCGTCGACCCGCGCCGGATCGACCTGGTGCGCACACCGCACGTCGAGGCCGACCACCACCTGCAACTGCTGCCCGGCACCAACGTCGCGGTGGTCAACGCCATGGGGCACGTCGTGGTCACCGAGGGGCTCGTTGACCGCGACTTCGTGGCGCAGCGCTGTGACCTGGCCTCGTTCGCAGCATGGGAGGCGTTCATCGCCCGACCGGAGAACAGCCCCGAGGCGGTGGAGGAGATCACGGGTGTGCCCGCGGCGGAGCTGCGCGCGGCGGCCAGGCTCTATGCGGCCGGGCCGAATTCCGCGATCTACTACGGCCTCGGTGTCACCGAGCACAGCCAGGGTTCGACCATGGTCATGGCGATGGCCAATCTGGCGATGGCGACGGGCAACATCGGGCGCGACGGTGTCGGCGTCAATCCGCTGCGCGGACAGAACAATGTGCAGGGGTCGTGCGACATGGGTTCGTTCCCGCATGAGTTCGCCGGCTACCGGCATGTGTCCGACGATGCCGTGCGAGAGCAGTTCGAAGCGCTCTGGGGAGTCGGGCTGGTCGGGGAGCCCGGGATGCGCATCCCGAACATGCTCGATGCGGCGGTCGTCGGCGAGTTCAAGGCACTGTTTGTGCAGGGTGAAGACATCGCCCAGTCGGATCCGAACACCCGGCACGTGCAGGCGGCCCTGGCGTCTATGGAACTCGTGATCGTGCAGGATCTCTTCCTCAACGAGACCGCGGCGTTCGCCCACGTATTCCTGCCCGGCACGTCGTTCCTGGAGAAGGACGGCACCTTCACCAATGCCGAGCGGCGTATCAACCGGGTGCGCCCGGTGATGAAGTCGCGCACCGGCATGCAGGAGTGGGAGGTGACCGCCGCACTCAGCACCGCGCTCGGATACCCGATGCACTACGACACGGCGAGCCAGATCATGGACGAGATCGCATCGCTGACGCCCACCTTCGCGGGAGTCTCGTTCGCACTGCTCGACCAAGTGGGCAGCGTGCAGTGGCCGTGCACGCCGGACCGTCCGCTGGGCACCCCGATCATGCACGTCGACCATTTCGTGCGCGGGCTCGGTGCGTTCCAGATCACCGCGTACGTACCCACGGAGGAGCGCACCACACGGAAGTATCCCCTGCTTCTGACCACCGGCCGCATCCTCAGCCAGTACAACGTCGGCGCCCAGACTCGCCGCACGGCAAACGTCGCGTGGCACGACGAGGACGTGCTCGACATCCATGAGGCCGACGCGGAGGCGCGCGGGATCAAGGACGGCTCATGGGTCGAGATCGCGAGTCGCGTGGGACAGACCCGGATGCGCGCGCGTATCTCCGACCGTGTGCCACCGGGTGTCGTCTACACGACGTTCCACTTCCCCGTTTCGGGTGCGAACGTCATCACGACGGAGTACAGCGACTGGGCCACCAACTGCCCGGAGTACAAGGTCACGGCGGTGGAAGTCCGGCCGTCGCTGGTCGCTATCAGCTGATGCGCATCGACACCCTGCTTCGGATGTCTGCGCAGATTGCAGCCAACCTGGCCGCATTCCCCCACGACGAGGCCGTAGTGCGTATGACCGCGCACCTCAAGTCGTTCTGGACGCCGGTCATGCTCGCTGAACTTCGGGAATGCGTCGTACTCGACCCCGAGTCAGTGGACCCGGTTGTGCGCGATGCGCTGGCCCGCCTGTAGCCCAGGCATCGGACCGCGTGGCACCATGTGACGATAAGTCTGTTGCCAGCTAGGACCTGACGCGTGGTGTCGACGAGGGGGAGGGTTCATGTTGATCTTGTGTAGTCCGGGCGGTGTGAGACCTCAAGCGCCCGCCGGTGGGCAAGCGGACCGTAGGCCAAGGTCGCTAC
>JBILVH010000199.1:0-3883 GCA_044370555.1 Candidatus Nanopelagicales bacterium | reverse complement strand
ACGGGGGGGACACGCGGCCGACCCCGGGCCGGCGCCTAGGGCTGTGGTCGGCGCGAAGCGCCACCGACCGGGACGAGCTAAGACTTCTTGCCGAAACGCTTCTCGAAGCGGGCGACCCGACCACCCGTGTCGAGGATCTTCTGCTTGCCGGTGTAGAAGGGGTGGCACTGGGAGCACACGTCGGCGTGGATCACACCGGTGCGCGCCGTGCTGCGCGTGGTGAACGTGGAGCCGCATGAGCACGTGACGGTGGTCTCCACGTACGCCGGATGGATATCGGACTTCACTGATCTCGCCTCTTCACTCGTACGACTCGCTGGTTGGTACTCACTGGGTGGTGCGTCTGCGCTTCGCTATGGCGCGCCGTGCTGCGAACCTCTGGGCTGCGAACCTCTGGGCTGCGAACCCCTGGGCTGCGATCCCCTGGAGGGACTCACCCGACCCACTCGCCCGCGGCCGCGTAAGCCTACCCCATCGCGGCGGGTCAGTCGTCGTCGCTACTGCCCGAGACCGCCGGGGTGGTCTTTTGGACCTGCATGAGGAACTCGTAGTTGCTCTTGGTCTCCCGGAGTTTGGACAGAAGCAGCTCGATAGCCTGCTGGCCCTCAAGGGCGTGGAGGACCCTGCGGAGCGTCCATACGATCTTGAGCTCCTCGGGAGCCAGGAGGATCTCCTCTTTACGGGTGCCCGATGCGTCGACGTCGACGGCGGGGAAGAGCCGCTTGTCGGCCAGGCGCCGATCCAGCTTGAGCTCCATGTTCCCGGTGCCCTTGAACTCCTCGAAGATGACCTCGTCCATGCGCGACCCCGTCTCGACGAGCGCGGTGGCGAGGATCGTCAGCGAGCCGCCATTCTCGATATTGCGGGCCGCGCCGAAGAACTTCTTGGGCGGGTACAGGGCGGTGGAGTCGACGCCGCCGGACAGGATGCGTCCGGAGGCCGGGGCGGCGAGGTTGTAGGCGCGGCCGAGTCGCGTCATCGAGTCCAAGAGGACGACGACGTCGTGCCCTAGTTCGACGAGGCGCTTGGCCCGCTCGATCGCGAGCTCCGCCACGATCGTGTGATCCTCGGCGGGTCGGTCGAACGTCGATGCGATGACCTCGCCCTGCACCGAGCGCTGCATGTCGGTGACTTCCTCGGGCCGCTCGTCGACGAGCACCACCATCAGATGGCATTCCGGGTTATTGCGCGTGATCGCATTGGCGATCGACTGGAGCACCATCGTCTTGCCGGCCTTGGGCGGTGACACGATAAGGCCGCGCTGCCCCTTGCCGATCGGTGCGACGAGGTCGATGACGCGCGTGGTCAGGTTGGTGGCGTCGGTCTCGAGCCGCAGGCGCTCCTGCGGGTAGAGGGGCGTGAGTTTGCCGAACTCCGGCCGGTTGCGGGATCGTTCGGGATCGTCGCCATTCACCGTGTCGAGTCGGACCAGCGGGTTGAACTTCTCGCGGCGCTCACCGTCGCGTGGAGTGCGCACGCCACCGGTGATGACATCACCCTTGCGCAGGCCGAACTTCTTGACCATCGACAAGGAGACGTAGGCGTCGTTTGGACCGGGCAGGTAGCCGCCGGTACGCACGAAGGCGTAGTTGTCGAGGACGTCGAGGATGCCGTCGATGGGCGCGACGATGTCGTCTGCACCGACCTCGATATCGCCACCCTCCGGCATGCCCCCGCGACCTCGGTCGCGACGGTCACGGAAGCGATCGCGGCCGCGGCGTCGCCGACGGCTTCGCCCACCGGCGTCGTCGTCATCACCGTCACGGTCCTGGTTGCGCTGCTGGTCACGCTGCTGGTCACGGTCCTGGTTGCGCTGCTGGTCGCCGCGCTGGTTGCGCTGCTGGTCGCCGCCGCGCTCGGCGGAGTCCCGCGTTTGCGCCTGCGCTACGCCAGCATCTCCGCCACCGCCGTTGCCCGGACCACCATCGGGGGCAGAGCTGCTGGCAGCCGCCCCATTCGCAGCCGCACTCTTGCTCCCGGTCCCCCCGCCGCGCCGACCGCCCCCCTGCCGCTCACTGATCGCAGCCACGAGGTCGGCCTTGCGCATCCCCGATGCGCCCGCGATCCCGAGCGATCCAGCAAGCTCCTTGAGTTCGGGCAACAGCATCGTGGCAAGACCCTTGCCCTTGGGGGAGGACTGTTCGGTTGTTTCTGTCACACGGATTCCTTAGGTGTGTGTCCGGTCGGACATCGGTCCCCGGCGGTGCTGCCGATGGTGCATTCGTTTCGGGACCGACATGGCGATGGTGGGGCGAACGGACCGTCGCGAAGCGCAGAACCGTGCAGTTCAGGACATCAACAGCGGAAGCGGTGACATCTCATGCACGAAGGTGCGGATCGAATCTCGTGGAGCCGTGCCCACCCGAGGGCCTCACCGTAGCAGGTGGTGGTCAGCCAAGGCCAGCCGGGGCGAACACCGTCGCTCCCTGTAACCGGACGCCGGGGGTCACCACGGCCCAACCGGCGGGCGCCGCGGCGTGCACCGCGGACGCGGATACGGCATCGGCGAGGGCGAGGACGGTCGGCCCGGAGCCCGACACCACGGCCGGGATCCCGCGGCCGCGAAGCATCTGGACGAAGTCGAAGGAGTCCGGATAGGCCACCGCACGGTCCCGCTGGTGCAGTCGGTCATCGGTCGCCTCGAGGAGCAGTGTGGGGTCGGCGGTCATCGCGTGCACGAGCAGAGCGGTCCGCGCCACGTTGAACGCGGCATCTGCGTGCGGGACCTCGGCTCGCAGGAGCCCACGGGCGCGGGCTGTCTCGACTGTGTGCGGTGGTACGGCGACTACCGGGAGGACATCGGGATGCGGGTCCCGGCGTACGGCGCCGACTTCCTCCCCCGCGCGCCCCCACGCAATCGTGAATCCGCCGTGCAGTGCCGCCGCCACGTTGTCGGGGTGACCCTCCATGGTCGTAGCCAGGGCGAGGAGGGCGGCGTCGTCAAGACTGTCCTCGCCGCCATCGACCAGCGCCCGTGCGAGCACCAGACCGCCGACGATCGCGGCCGCGGAGGATCCGAGTCCGCGGCCGTGCGGGATGGCGTTTCGACAGCGCAGCAGGAGTCCCGGTGGTCGCTCCCCTAGTGCGTCGAACGCGGTCGACATCGCACGCGCCACCAGGTGCCTGTCGTCGAGCGGAACACGCCCAGCACCCTCACCCTCGACCTGCACCACCACACCGGGATCGTCGGTGACCATCGCTATCAGCTCATCGCAGATGTCGAGGGCTAGACCGAGACTGTCGAAGCCCGGGCCGAGATTCGCGCTCGTCGCAGGGACCCGGACCCCGACGGCCGCCCTTCGGAAGCTGCCCACGGTCGACCTCACGCCAACCCGAGGGCGATCGCGGCAGCGCGCGCATCGACCTCGACCCGCACCGGCTCACCGGCGTTCTCCAGGGCCCACTGCGGGTCCTTCAACCCGTTCCCCGTCAGCGTGCACACGACCGTCTGCCCGGGATCAAGGCGTCCCTGTTCGTGCGCCTGCAGCAAGCCGGCAACGCTCGCGGCACTCGCGGGCTCACAGAAGAGGCCCTCCTTCGCCGCGAGCAGGCGGTACGCAACGAGAATCTGCTCGTCGGTGACGGCGTCGATCATCCCGCCCGATTCGTCGCGCGCGGCCTCCGCCTGCTCCCAAGAAGCGGGATTGCCGATGCGGATCGCGGTGGCGATGGTCTCCGGCGAGCGCACGACCTCGCCGCGGACGATGGGTGCGGATCCAGCCGCTTGGAATCCCCACATGCGCGGGGTCCGCGATGCGATGCCGTCCGCGGCGTACTCGCGATAACCCTTCCAGTACGCCGTGATGTTGCCGGCGTTGCCGACGGGTAGGCAGTGGATGTCGGGGGCCTCGCCGAGCAGGTCGACGATCTCGAAGCTGGCGGT